>JALVCR010000288.1 GCA_027009865.1 Campylobacterales bacterium | reverse complement strand
TCCAAAAATTTTTTATGAAACCGATGAATATAAACAAAGCCACAGAGAGCTTTTTATAAGCTGTTATCATAAAGAGTGCATAAAAAATATAAAACTTTATGACGGAATTTATGAAATTTTACAGGAATTATCCAAAAGATTTACTCTAAATATAGCCACAAACGCTTCTGATTTTTTTGCAAGAAAGATGTTAAACCACCTAAAAATCGAGAAATTCTTTAGCGTCATTATAGGAAGAAATAATGTAAAAGAGGTAAAACCCCATCCTGAAATGATAGAGACTATTTTAAAAAGCACAAAAAGTGATAAAAAAAATACCCTCTTAATAGGAGACAGCCAAAAAGATGAATTAACGGCAAAAAATGCTAAAATAGATTTTATTTTCGTATCGTGGGGATTTGGAGAAAAGATAGAAAACCCTCCTACCGCAAACAATCCAAAAGAGCTTTTAAATATGATTTTAAACGACATTTAACGCTTAGTTGGATATCATAGCAAGATGGATGAATTAAAAAGAGCCAAACTTTTAAAAGAGCTCTATATCTACAAATATTTAGGATTTGAATACTTTAAGGATATAACAGCTTTGATGAGAACAACCGATCAATTTTTGAATCTCCCAAATGACTGGGAGGAACTTAAAAAAGTAGTTTTAAACTGCAGACTCTGCCAGCTTTCTAAGACAAGAAAGAATGTAGTTTTCGGAGAGGGAGATATTCACGCTAAGGTGATGTTTATAGGAGAAGGACCCGGAGCTGTTGAAGATGAGACGGGAAGGCCGTTTGTAGGAAGAGCGGGACAGCTTCTAACCAAAATTATAGAAAATGTTCTTGAAATAAAAAGAGAGCAAGTCTATATAGCAAATATAGTAAAATGTCGCCCTCCAAACAACAGAGTGCCCCTTCCTGAAGAAGTTAGGATGTGCAAACCTTTTTTATTAAAGCAAATAGAGCTAATTTCTCCTAAAATAATTGTAGCTTTAGGTTCAACAAGCTACAGACATCTAACCGGAGATAATAAAACACCCATATCTAAAATAAGAGGAGAGATTTTGGATTTTAACGGCATAAAACTGATTCCAACTTTCCATCCAAGTTTTCTTCTAAGAAACCCCTCCGCCAAAAAAGACGTATATCAAGATATGCTCAAAGTAAAAGCGATGCTATGAAAAAGATAGTGATAATTTTGCTTATAGCCTCTTCTTTATTTGGCGTAGGGAAAAGATTAAACACGTCCATCCCGCCGGCGAAAAATATTATAATAGATTTAGATCCTTTTGAATGTTTTGGAGAATGTCTTAGAGACTATCTAAAAAGAGGCTTGATATTCTCTTTTTTGGCAAAAGCTAAAGGGGATGAAAATTTCAAAGAGCAGTATGCAAATCTGGCTTTAAGTTTAAATATTCAAACTCAAAACAGCGCTCCTTTCTTAGCCGATACAAAAGAGGTAAAAGAGGAGTTTGACTATGAAAAGAAGGGTTCTTACACAAAAATAGCCCTTCTTGTTCCCCAAAAGATTATAGGAAAATATACAATAACGGTAACAAATTCCATTCTCTCATATCTTATTTTTAGAAACAGCGACTTTGATTTTGAAATATTTAACTGTGAAGATGAAAAAGAGGAGTCAATTTTAAATGCTCTAAGAGAGATAAAGGAGAAAGGGTATAAATACATAGTAGCGGCAATGACTAAAAAGGGAGCTAAAACCATTGCCCTAAACGAAAGAGATCTTCAAGTATATATTCCAACCGTAAATAAAATGGACACATCCTACGCCACAACTCCCAATATCTATTTTGGAGGAATCGATTATCTAAAACAGATAGAAAAACTATCAGAATTTTCAAACGATAAAGTAGCCTATTTTAAGGATGAAAGCCCGGTAAGTTCAAAAATAAGCTATTTTGTAGAGCAAATTTTTCAAGATAAAATAGTTTACAGAGGAGAGATAGAAAGAAAAAATAAAAACTACAGATGGCTAATAAAAAATAACTTCTATCTAAATGATGCTACGATATTTTTAAATACTCCGTTAATAAAAACAAGCCTTATTTTATCTCAAATAAGATATTATAATATTCATCCCTATATCTCTTTATCGACTCAAATAAATTATAATCCATATCTCTTAACGCTAACTCAATATGCAGATAGGAAAAATATGCTGATAGCAAACTCAATTCTCAACCAAAATATAAGATTAGAAGATATAAATTCTGTTTTAAACAACGATATCAGATTTAATTGGATAAACTACTCAACTTCAATAGGAATCGATTTTCTATATTCATCTTTCATAGATGAATTTCAAGATGAAAGAGTATTTAAAGAGCAGCTAACTAATAATCAGGTAGATTACCAAATAGAGATTTTAAAACCCTCTCTTTCCGGATTTGAAAATATAGAGGAGGAGTAACTCTCCTCTTTAATGATCATGAGTTTTGGCATATTCAGGAGTGCAAAAAATTCCACAATGACACTTTCCATGTTTGGGAATCTCCTCTTCTATAGCCGGTTTGCAAGGGCATATCCTATCATCCGCGCTTTTATATTTGCCATTCTCCTCTATAACCATAAAACAGGGACAAAATCTCTTTCCATAAATCATCTTGTTTCTCGTAAGTCCCATTAAAACACCCTCATTAACCTCTTCATTGGGATTATAAACCCAGCCAAACTGATTACACACTTTATCGGCAAACTTTTTAGTCTTCTCCATTTCGGCCAAAAATTCATCCGAACTCATATCAACAGATTTCATGATGTCTCCTAATAAACTTTTCCATTTATTATACCCCAAAGATTTTATATAGGCAAAGAAAATCGGACAAAATTTTATAAATCTTATAAATAAAATTCTTCATATTCCGATTTATCAAAAAGACAATTATCTTAATAGGGAGTTTTATAAATGTTTGGTTTTGCCACAAAAAACAGTAATGAAGAGTATTTAAGGGAAATAGAGAGATTAAGAAAAGAGAATGAAAGTTTGAAAAATATGATAAAACATTTAGAAAGAGAAAAAAATAGTTTTATTCCAACTGAAACTAATGATTCAAAAGAGCAAATAAGCAAAAAAATAATAAAAGATTCCCAAAATGATTTGGAAAACATTCTAACAGATAAAGAGAGTTCCATCTCCACTTTTGAAGATATAAACAAAAAACTTGATTCATACGCAAAAAATATCCAAAATATAGAATCAGTAATAGACGATGTATTCGATACCGACAATATTATCCAAATGGCAAACGCCCTTAGAGGAAATGCCGAGCATCTAAATAACAGTGTAGAAGAAATCAGTCAGATTATAAATCTAATTAAAGAGATATCCGATCAAACCAATCTGTTGGCTCTAAACGCGGCGATAGAGGCGGCAAGAGCCGGAGAGTTTGGAAGAGGATTTGCTGTAGTTGCCGATGAAGTTAGAAAACTTGCCGAGAGAACACAAAAAGCTACAGCAGAAGTTGAAATAACCATAAATACTCTAAAACAAAACTCATCCACTATGTATGAAGATAGCGAAAAATTAGAAGAAGAAGCAAACAGATCATCTTCTCATCTTGAACAGTTTAAATCGGATCTACAAAAAGCAATAGAGCTATCTCTTGATATCAAAAAAAGAGTAAACAAAGAGACCATGAGAATGGAGAATGAAAAATTTAAATTGGAGCATTTTATATATAAAATAAAAGCTTTTGAAATAATTTTAAGTGGAGATGATATAAGACTTCAAGATGAAACCTCTTGCCATTTTGGAAAATGGTATCAGACAGAAGGTAAAAAAATCTATGGAAAGACTCCAAGCTATTCTCAAATAGGAAAATATCATAAAGATTTCCATGAAAATATTAAAAAAATAGTCTCTTGCGCTCAAAACAGCGAATGTTCTGAAGATGAGCTTATCAAATTTTTCAATGCGATAGAGGAAGCAAGTCATAAACTATTCCCGCTGATAGATAATCTCGTAGAAGAAATATAAATATATTTTTATGAAAAAATTTATTTGGATCCTTTCATTATCTCTATCTCTCTTTAGCTATAATGATGATGGATCCTCTCTTTATAAAACCTTTTCAAATCAAAAAGCCTACCGCATATTATTGGATCTTGCAAAAAAAGACGATGCATGGGCAATGTATGCCCTTGGCGTCTCTTATATGAAAGGAAGAGGCGTAAAACAGGATTTTAAAAAAGCTCTCTTCTGGCTTAAGAAAGCTGCTTTAAAAAATAATCCAAATGCTCAGTTTTTACTTGCAAATCTCTATTTTGAGGGAAAAGGAACCCTAAAAGATCTATCTAAAGCCTATAAATGGTATGAAAAAGCAGCAAAAAATAAAAATAAAGAGGCTATGTATAAACTTGCTTTGATGTCTCTTGAGGGGAAAGGGTGCAAGAAAGATTACAAAAAGGCTTTTGAGTGGTTTTTAAAATCGGCAAAAAACAAAAACGTAAAAGCTCAAACCAAAATAGGCCTGATGTATGCAGCCGGCTTGGGAGTTAAGAAAGATATGAAAAAAGCAAAAGAGTGGATAAAAAAGGCTTATGAAAGCGGAGATGAGGAAGCTAAAAAGGCTTGGGAAATATTTAAACTTTGGAAGTATTAAGGGGAAAAAATGAACGATTTTATCAAAAGATTTAATATTTTTAGCAAAAGAGCGATAGTTTACACCTTTTTAATAATATCTCTATCTTTAATAGCCGGATATCTCTACTATATTTTCTCTCCAAAATCATATAAAAGCTATGTAAGCATAAAACTTCTCTCCAAAAACATAGAAACTCAAAAAGATATATTAAAATCAAGAAGAATTTTGCAAAAAACAATCAAAAAATTAGGATTTGATATAGATTACTATACAAAAGGGCTCTTTTACAAAAAGATAGATTTGTATGATAAAAAACCGTTTTTAATAAAAAATTTAAAAATAAAAAATCCTCTTGCTTATGAGAGAGAGTTTGAGATAAGATTTTTAAAAAACGGAAAATTTACAATAGGCGAAAACGATCTGATACTCCCAAGCGGCAAAAAAAATATTATCTCCTCTTCAAATCATATCGAAACTTCTCTTTTCTCTTTTGATTTAAAACCTCTAAGAGTTGATTTGAAAAAAAGATACTTTATAGTTTTTCATAAAATGAGCAAACTTTTGCAAGATATAGAAAAAAGAATTCAAATAGAACAAGCATCCAAAAACTCCTCTCTTTTAAAAATATATTATGAAGACAGCAACCCAAAAAAGGTAAAAGATTTTCTATCAACACTGATAGAAGTTTATAAAAAAAATTTAAAAGAGATTCAAAAAAGAAAAGATTACAAAATCTACTCTTTTTTAGAGAGTCAATTAAAAGAGGCTAAAATTCAAACCGAAAGCTCTTTAAAAAAGCTAAGAGATTACGAAAAACAAAACTCTATCTCTTCAAAAGATATCTCTTCATTTTCGATAGGATATGAAGAGGAGTTAAGAAAGATAAACCTTGAATTAAAAACCATACAAATGGTAGAAAGAGAGATAAAAAATCAAAACTATATGATTTTATCGGCCTTAGAAGGAAAATATCCGCAACTATCTTCTTTAGCAAAAGAGATAGAAGAAAAATTAAAGCAAAAAGAGATTTTAAAAGAAAAAAACGGAGAGCTTGATCCAAAAGTTATACTCTTTTCCCAAAAAATAGAGAAACTTCAAAATATATTAAACAGTATGCTAAAAGATATTAAAAAAAGCCTTTATAAAAGAAAATATACGATAAAAAAACTTCTAAACCAAAAAAACAGCGAAATATCCAAACTTCCCAAAAAAGAGCAGCAATTAATAACCTTAAAACAAAATTACGATGTCAACAAAAGATATTACGATTATCTCTTAAGAGAAAAGTCTGAACTTTTATTAAAAAAGATGAAAGAAAACGGGGAAATCATAATAATAGACCCTCCCGTAACTCCCGATTTCCCTTACGCTCCAAACTTAAAAAAGATTTTGGAGAAATTTCTTTTAGCTGGGCTGTTTTTAGCCTTCCTTGCAGCCTTTTTTAAAAACAAGGAGGAGAATTTAATAAAATCTCCAAAAGATATAGAAGAGATTTCATCCCTTCCAGTTTACGGAGTAATACCTTTTGTAACTGATCACAGACTCTATAATAAAATTTACGTAAATGAAGATATTCCCTCTTTATATAAAGAGGCTTACAGAGAGATAAAAACCGATATAGAACTGTTAGATAGCGGATGGAAATCAAAAGTAATAGGGGTCTCTTCAACTATACCGGGAGAGGGAAAAACAGTATTTGTATCAAATCTTGCTTCCATTCTTTCAAGCGGAGAGCAAAAAACGATTTTGCTTTGCGCAGACTTTTTTCTTAGCGAAATTCATAATAAATTTAATTTAAGCAATGAAAAGGGATTGAGCGAACTTTTGGAAAAAAGAGCGGACATTAAAGAGGTTTTGCAAATTCCAGAAGGTTTTAAGAATCTAACCGTTATAACTTCGGGAAAACCAACTGAAAATCCCCACAAATTAATCGAATCAAAAGAGATTAAACTTCTTATAAAGAATCTAAGAAAGTATTTTGATTTTATTATAATAGATACAACTCCAATAGATGTTACAAACGATTCTTTTATTCTGTTAAAAGAGTGTGATATATCAATCTTCGTAACAAAATCAAACTTTACAAAAAAGAGTTTCATAAAAAGAGTAGAACATCTATCTAAAAACTTCTCTTTGAAAAATCCGGGATTTGTAATAACCTCTGTTAGAAAAGAGTATCTAAACAGAATATCTTATGATGAAGAGTATATCTTTAGAAAGAGCAAATAGAGAGATTATTTATAAAATCTCTCGTTTTGAACTATTTTAAAGGCTTTTTCTATAGGAAGTGTAAGATATAAAGATATGTAAGTCTCTTCGTTTATTCCGGGAGTCTTTAATTTTACTTTATAATCCTTTATATATTTTTTAAGAGCTAAAGCCGTATTTTTATCATAAATTCCATTTACATTTAATTTATATCCGTGAAGATATAACATTCTTTGAATTAAAGCGATAACTACTTTTCTGTTTTTTAAAATTTTCCTAAATTTAATCCTCTCCCTATATAGGACATCTTTATCTATTTTTCCGTGAGGCAGAAGCTTCCAATAAGGAATATTGTAATACTTCCCTATAAGCTCTAAAATACTAAATTCCACCAATAATCTTAAAGCTTCATGCTTACCTTGATTTACTCCTATGCTTCCATTTAGCCCAAGCCCGTTTCCAAAAATTGAAAAACCAAACTCTCTGTTTTTGGAGTTTTTATAAATTATTATACTGTTTTGGGTCTGAATTCCCGGAAACATGGTCATAGTGGAATAGTTTAAAAGCTGCAAATCCAAAGATATTTTGGTATTGCTTTTTGAGTAATCCTGAGAAAATCCAACATCCGTATCCCCTTTTCCATCTCCAAAAGCAAGATCTACATTAAGTCCCTTTTTTCTCTCTATCACATTTTTATCATACTCAGTAATAGCTCCGGAAATTACGATATCGGGTAAAATTCTGCTTATTTGAGCTCCGGTTTGAGCTTCGTTTAGGATATATTGCGGATCGTATGGAACATAGATAACATTATCTCCTATTTTATTTATCGCGGTAATTAGCATTCTTGAGATATCTTGGGGAAGCTCGTTTTGACTGCTTGTAGCGTTGACTATCAACTTGCTTTGAATTTTTACCGGATCGCCTTCATAAGCGGTGATCATCTTTCCAAGTTTTCTAAGAGCATTTGTATATCTTGTGGTATCCTCAAAAGGAGACTGAAGATCAATTTCTTTTTTTTTCATAACTGGCGTTATATCGGGCACACATCCCGAAAACAAAACTGCAGCCAGGCATCCGCTTAAAATAAAAAATCTTTTCATTGATTACCTTTGGAAGAGAAACTATAAGAAAATCGGATAAAGAAGATTTTTATTTAGAAAAGAGAGAGAGAACCCTCTCTCTTTTTGAAGTTATTTTATATTTACGCTTCCAGCTTCCAAAGATGAATTTTTACCAACTTTCACATCAGAAGCGCAAGATTTATTATAAACTCTGGAGCCGTAAACATTGCTGTTTTTAACCTCCACGCTTCCAATTTGAGCTCTTGCGTTTTTACCTACTCTAACTTTTCCGGCATAAGAAGAGTTTGATATTTTAGAATGTTTTATATCGCTATTTTTAATATCAGTGCTTCCTATTACAGCCATAGAATTTTTGCCTGTTTTGATACCTACAGCTTTAGAAGTATTGTAAATTTTGCTTCTTTCTATATTACTTTTTTTCACATTTAAACTTCCAATCTCAGCTCTTGAATTTTTACCGGTTTTTATATGATAAGCTTCAGATTCATTTCTTAATTGAGAACTTCTTACTTTACTTTTATCTATCTCCATGCTCCCTATTTCAGCTCTTGAATTTTTACCAGTTTTTATATGCTGAGCGTTATTTTTATTTGAAATAAAAGACCCTCCTACAACACTTTTATTAACTTTAACACTTCCAACAGTAGCTGCGGAATTTTTGCCTACTGTTAAATTATATGTTCTTCCCTCATTTTCTATTCTTGATTTAATAATACCGCTTTTTTGAACATCTACGCTTTCAACGGTAGCCTTAGCGTTCTTTTTAACTTTAACTTTAGACATAGAAGCCTTATTAACTATAATACTTCCTCTAAGCTCAGAAGATGCGTGCTGAGGATTCGTGTTAGCAGCAAAAGCAAAAGCGCTAATAAGAACTACAGAAAGTGAAATTTTGGTAAATTTATTCATACAAACTCCTTTTATTTTAAATTACACTCTCTATATCGTTTAAAAGTAATATTACTTTATCTCTTTTAGAATTCTCATTGTATTATTGGTAAGAGTATTTTCCAAGTTTTTATATTCTTTAATAGATAGATTATTAATTATAATAATTTTACCAGAAACTAAAAAAAGCTTTACATCAACTCTATCTTTTAAAAACTTTGCCTCCATTTGCTCAACATTTCTTAAAATTACTATCTCTTTTCTATCTCCTTCATAAAAAATAAGGGCAGAATTTTTAACCAAAGATATCTTTGCAAATAATAAAATTGGAAAAAGAGTAACAAAAAAAAGTTTTTTCATTTAATTTTCACCTCTTTTTTCAAATCCAAATTAACATTTATGTTTTTTACCATAGACCTGTGATCTATTGTAGGAGAAGCAATGTTTAACTTTCTTATCTTTTTTGCTATTATCGGTTTTTTAGCTTCGACAAAAATTTCAACATCCCTTGCTTTAGTTCTTTTATCTAAAACGGGGCTTGCTATCTTTACCTCTCCTCCTTTTTTAATCTCTTCTTCTATCTTTTTATCATTCGCATAATAATAAAGCTTTCTTTGATGTTTTGAGATTCCAATTTTTTCCTGCTTGTAAGCTCTATTTTTAATAAGTTTTTCTTTATAAATCTCATTTTTAGTATCTGCAAATAGATAAAGCACCAAAAAAATTAAAAGTAAAAATAATTTCATCACTACCCCTTTCTATTTTAAATCGACATAATTGGAAAAATGTTTGACAGAGAAATAATGAAAGATATGAATTAAAATTTTGCGGAAGATAAAGAGCTTATATCAACTATTTGCAATCCCCTTTCCCCGTTTGCTATAACAGCTATATCTTTATCTTCGATAACAATAATTTTATTAACAGAGCCGGCAAGTTTAGAGAGAGCTATAATTTTTGGATTGGATAAATTCTTTACATCAACGACAAAAAGCCCAGATTTTAAACCGGCTATAAAAACTTTTTTTTCATTATTGGACAAAGCTAAATTTGAAATTTTATCAATTCCTATAATATTTAAAGAAGAAAGCAAAAGTAATTTATCCCCTTTTAGAGAACCTACAGCTATTTTCTTTTTGGCCAAAGAGAAAAAGAGTTTTTCACCATCTTTCGAAATTTTTAAATTATTAACAGATTCACCAAATTTAAAAGAATTTATTATTTTAGGCTTCAAAGCATCCCCAACAAAAGCACTCTCAATCCCGCCTGCTGATTCAGCCGCATAAATAATATCTCTCTTTTTATCAAAAGCCAAATCAAAAGGAATATAGTCTAACAAAACTGAATTTATAAGTTTAGGATTGAAAACATCTTTTATATCAACAACTAAAATATCTTTTGGATACTTTTTTGAAAACTCGCTTCCGGCTGCAATAAAAGCTTTTGTCTCATCCTTTGATAATTTAACACTCCATCCAATAGATTCCAATATCAAAGAGCCTAAAGAGGCGGGATTATATCTATCGCTTATATCTATAATAGACAAAAATAAATAAGGATTATACTTTCTTGTAAAATAGCTAAACAAAGCGCCTACCACATAAGCTTTTTTCCCATCTTTTGAGATAGCGATATCGTATGGAGTATATTCTCCATTCAATATATCTATATGAGATATTTCTTGAATATTTTTTAAATTACTTATATCTATAACCCCAAATCCATTGCTGTTTGCATAAAAAATGAAATTATCAAAATATGCTATCTCATGCACTCCCCCAGAAATTCTAAACTCGGATAAAAGAGGAAGATTTAAAATAGTAGAGCCATTATCTTCATTTGATACAAAACTATCATTATTACCTCCGCCTCCGCAGCCTATAAAAAAAATAAAAATAAGAAAGAAAATAGCTCTTTTCATAAAGGCTCTTTTTTTCTAAAATTTTTCATAAAATAAAAAATAGTAGCAAAAACTGCTCCTGAAATATCCAAAGCCATATCTTTTTGAGCATCCCAGATATCGCCTTGCGCTCCCACATACTCAATCCCAGCTTTTGGATCCAAAGTAACAGCAGCTATCCACTCTATTATCTCATAAACCGCAGCCACCGTAGCAATGGAAAATATTGGGAATAAAAAGAGGATAATTTTTGAATTTACAAGTCTCTTTTTATCCAATAGTTCACAAATTGCATAAGCGTAAAAACCAACCGTAAAGTGAGCAACTCTATCGTAATTGTTCCTCTCCCAGCCAAACAGATTGTTTACAAAATCAAAAGGAACATTTGCAAAAGTGAAATGGCCGCCTATTGTGTGCATATATATCCATATGCTCATTAAAAAATAGGCGGTATTTGAAAATCTAAACTTCTTAAAAGTAATTATTAGAATAATAACCACTATTAAAACGGTTAAATTTTCGGCAATCCATACCGTTTTATCATAAGGGTTTATACTGCAAATAAAAAACAAAACGATATAAACAGCCAAAAGTATATATGGAAAATATTTCTTTATCACACTAATTCCCGCTCTTTTCATGTAAAATTCTATCCAAAATTTCAAAAACTCTATCGCTCTCTTTCTCCATTCTATCAAAAATTTCTATAAAAGCTTTAAAATCCTCCTTATCTTTTTTTATAGTATCAAAAACCTCTTTAGTCAGATTATGAACCACAGAATGAGGATTCTCTAAACTTTTAAAACTTTTAGTTAATTTGAAATGCTCTTTTCCTTCTCCTTCATAATACCATTTTCCAAGACGGCAGTTGTGATGATCTACAAAATTAAACTGCTCTCTTGCCGTAATAGCTGAGAGATATGTATTTATTTTCCACAAAACATGATCAAGTTTAGCCAAAGCCATAAAAATTCTATCATTAGTATAATCGTTGAATTCTAAAACTTCTCCCATTGTATCCGTATTTTCTGTTAAAAATCTGTCTATATCGATTATGGAATCTGCAGACTCTCTTATGCTCTCTACAATCTCTTCATACTGTCTTGAAATATTATCAACATCCTGTTTCATAGATTGAAGCGAGATATTAACTTCAGCTACAGCTTTATCCGTTCTATCGGCAAGTTTTCTAACTTCATCCGCTACAACTGCAAATCCTCTTCCAAATTCTCCAGCTCTTGCTGCTTCTATCGCAGCATTTAGTGCTAACAAATTAGTTTGATCAGAAATATCTTTAATTAAATTCAAAACACTACTTACATCTTCCGCTCTACTGGATAAAGATTCAACCGACTGCAAAGAATCATGAGCAAACCCGTTTAAATCTTCTAAATTTTTAGTAATCTCAGAGGTTTTTTTGCTTGTAGTCTTTATAACATCTACAAGTTCTTTTAATTTTATATTTCCTTCTTTTGAAGCTTCCACAGATTCGGCAAGATTTTGTTGAATATCGCTTATATTAGCCTTTAGATGCACATTTTGAGACTCCATTAAACCTTTAGAGATATAAACCGGTTTGCTTGATAAAAGATTTTTTAAATTTTTATTTTCTTCTTCAAGTTCATAAATTCGCTCTTTAAGCCTATTTATATCTTTAGAAAAATCGTTTTCCAAAACTTCAGCTTCTCTTTTAGAAAAAAAACCCATACCTTATCCTTCTTTGTTATTTTATTATTATAATCGTCTTTAGCATAATAAATTTTATGTGTAAAAGATAACTTTATAGGATTCTACTCAAAAAAATTAAATGTCTTATCCTCTCCATACATTACATATTTTAGCTCATAATAATTTTCCACTATATACTGAAAGTCATAAAAACTCTCTTTTGTTGCGGCAATCAACAGTTTATCGCCTATATGGATATTCATCTTAGAATTTGGCTGTAAAATAATTTCATTCTCTCTTTTTAAAAGCAGAATGATAACTTTAGCCTTTCTTTTCCAATCTCCTCTATCTCTTAAAATCACTTCATATTTAATCTTTTCTTTGTTTTTAAGTCTTTGAAAGAGAGCGTAAGCCTCGTCTTCATCTATTTCTATTTCATAAAGGTTTGGATTTTCTCCAACCTCTATTAAAAGCTTCTCTATAAGAACTTTACCCCAATCTTCACTTTTTTTGGTTATCTGTTTTACAAAAAGATTTGCAAGAGGTTTTGCTATATAATTAAAAGTTTTCTCTATTAAAATCTCTTCTAAAATATAGTTTCTATTTAAGTGAGCCGCTTCAAAGATACTTAAATCATCAAGAGTATTTTCCCTTGCTATTGTAAAAATATCCGGATTTATCTTCTTTGCGCTTTTTAAAATCATCAAATTTATGAAATCATCCCTTGTTGCTGCAATTATCGCCGCAGCTTCTCTTACACCGCTTTTTTCCAAAAGTTTTAAATCCTCTTCATCTCCAAAAACTCTATTAGCGCAATTTTCTCCTTTGCATCTTTCTATATTTAAAACAGTATGGGGAATTTTAGCCATTTTTAATCCGTTTGATATCGCTTTACCCATTCTTCCCGAACTGCAAACTATATATTTCCCTTTTGGAAAAAGATACTTATCCAAATCCTTATTATGCAAAATTCCCGTCATAACCCATCTCTCTAAAATCCAAAGAGATAGCGCGGTATGAGCCAGATAGATTCTTTTTGAGATAATTTTAAAAGGATCTATAACATTTTCTACCCCTATATTTAACAGATACTCTTTATACTCCTTATTTGTAGCTTTAACTATAACCGATGCTTTTTCATTCAAAATTTTACACATCAAAGCTAATTTAACATTTTTTGTCTCATCTTTTAATAACGAAACTATCCATTTGCAGTTTTCCATCTCAATTCCGGCAAATTTCAAAGTCTCGCTATCTTCAATATTTCCCTTTAAAGCCGGAACAACCGGATTGTATCCCTCAAGCTCCAAAGCGTTTATCTTATTTTCATCCTTATCGATAACAACTATTCTATGTTCATAGCTGTTTAATCTCTCTATAATCTCTCTTGTTACTTTGCTATAACCAAAAAAGAGAATAAAATCCCCGCCTATTGCTTTTAGATTCTTTTTAAATCTATTTCTCGTAAGCTCCTCGGCCAAAGTTTTATCCTGAATCAAAGCTACAATCGTTCCTATTCCGTAAAACCATCCTATAACAGTCAGATAAATACAAAAAGAAACCCAAAGTCTTTGAGGATAGGTAAAAGTATAAGGAGCCTCTCCAAATCCTATCGTAGAAGCCATATAACTTACAAAATAGAAAGCATCAAAAAAATTCATTTTATAGGGGTGTCCGCTATCATCCACGCCCTCTATCATCATAAGCCCTATAATTGAGATTGCAAAAGTTACTATAATCACCAAAAAAGGTATCCGCATTCTGCGGATAATTATCCAAAGAGCGTAATTCTCCATCTAATATCTACCTTTTAGATTTCAAAGTCTCGCCTACAAATAAAACAACAGAGGTTATATTTGCAAGAAGAGCGCCTCCCGATAAAGAAACTATAGCTATCGTCATCTCCTTATCCAGTCCCCCCAGACCATAAAGCCCTATTGCCCAAACGGAAGCTGAAGCTATAAGCTGAATATCGGCTACAAGGCTTGTAGCAAGCAAAACTGCTCCAATTTGCGTTTTATCCCCAAGCTTTAAAATAGTGGCTATCAAATTTACCACAATTGCGGCAAAAAGCTCATAACTGCTATGCTCCGCCAAATCGCTTGGATCTCCGTAGAAAAAACCAAAATTAACCGTCATCGCCAAAATAATAAAAAATCCTGAAATCACCTTCCCTATATTCATAAAAGCCCCTTTTAGGTAAATTTGCTTTATCAATTATAGAACTTTACTACTTAAATTAAAGAAATGGAAACAACTATTGTAAATTTCTAAATATATATGTTGATTTTTTTGAAGTAAATAAAGTATAATTTATATATACTTTTTATATCAAAGGATATTTTATTGGAATTTGAATATGACATCAATAAAAGTATTAAAAATAAACAGAAGCATGGAATCGACTTTGAAGAAGCAAAAAATTTATGGAAAAATAAAAATGCCTTAATAATTCCAGCAAATACTATAAACGAAGAAATTAGATATGCTCTAATTTCCAAACTAAATGGGAAATGTTATATCGCAATATTTACAATTAGAAACGAAAAATACAGGATTATAAGTGTTAGAAGATGCAGAAAAAATGAGGAGAAAAAATATGAAGAAAATAACTGCTAAAGAATTTGATATGAAATTTGATAAAGGAGAAGATATTAGCCAATATTTAGACTTTTCTAAAGCAGTGAGAGTATCTGAGTTTGAAAAAGAAAATATAAAAACAAAAAAGGTTAATGTAGATTTTCCTGAAAATATTTTAAAGCTTTTAGATTATGAAGCCAAAAAAATTGGTGTAACAAGACAATCTATAATCAAAATATGGATTGCAGAAAGATTAAAAGAAGAATTAAAAAATAGTCCATTTTAAAAACTAAAACTATACTCCTAATCAATATTATTTTAATATTTTTTTCCCCTATTAAATTACTACCAAAAAATAGTATATATTTTGATAACGATTATCATTTTATCTTATATTAAGCAAAAAAGAGAGATAATGTCAAAATTAATTGAGAACGATTATCATAAAAGGAGAAAAGTTATTTATGAAAGCTTTAAAATACAAGGTTGCTCTTTTGGCTATGCTCTCGCTATCTTATGCAAAAGAGATAGAAAGCGTAAGAGATATTTTAGGTGCAATGGATTTAGCAAAACATGCAGACGCTCAAATAAGAGCAGGATATATAAACCAAAACAACAAAGGCTCTCTTACAGAGCCCGATAACGACGCTTTTGCCATAGGAGGACATATTCATCTATCCACTGAGAGAAAATGGGGATTTAAACTTGAGGGAGAGTTATATACTGTTCAGGATTTAGGACTTTTAAATAACGATCCTAATAAAGTAAATCCCGATTTCTTTGACAAAGAAAAATCAGGTTTTTCACTATTATCTCAGGCTCTAATAAGTTATAAATATAAAAATAGCGAACTTAAAATCGGAAGGCAGTTAATAGATACGCCTCATGTAGACAGCGACGATATCAGAATGATACCAAACTATTTTATGGCCTATCTGTTTACAAATAAAGATATAGACAATTTAACTCTGACACTCGGCAAGATAAACCAAATGGCGGGATGGGAAAACGATAGAGATCCTTCAAAATTCATAAAAATATCTGAAATATTTGACGTTAATGAAGATACAAACGGAATATATTTAGCCTCTGCAGTCTATGAAAAAGATAATTATACCCTTCAAACCTGGTATTACGATATAGACGAAATAGCCGATGTTTTTTATTTGGAAGCTGGATATGAGTTCTCAGCAAATTTTATAAACTGCTCTTTAGGGGTTCAATACGACGCGGCAAACGACAAAGGCAAAAAACTTCTTGGAGAGGTTGATTCATCTACGTGGGGAGTCAGTTTAGAATTAAATTATCAAAACCTAACCATTCTAACAGCTTATAACGAAGATAATGGAGATAGCGGAGCTTTTGGAAGTTTAGGAGGAGGAGCGTTTTTTACCTCTTTGGAAGATCAGACAATAGACGCTATAGAAGAGAGCGGAAAATCTTGGATAGTAGGCTCTAATTTTCAAATTAATAGCAATTTTCAAATAGGAGCGGTTTACGGTAAATTTCAAGCAGATAATAAAGAAAATTACAACACAAGCGAGATAGATATAGTGGCTGAATACTCTTTGAAAGATAAAATCTCTCTATCAGCCGTTTACGCCTCTATAAACGATAAAACCAATAGCAATCTTGATTATGATATATTTAGAATCATAGCAAATTACAATTTTTAAGGGAAAAAATGAAACTTAAAGATATTAAAATAGATGAGGAAGCGATTATCAAAAAAATATCATGCCTTGAGCCGCTAAAGAGCAGACTCTTTGGTCTTGGAATAGTCAAGGGGGTAAAAATAAAAGTATTAAAACACACTCTTGCAAAGGGAACTTTTGAAATATTGGTTGAAAACGCAAGAGTTGCCATTAGAAAAGAAGAGGCCGAATGTATAGAAGTGGAGAAGATTTAAAAATGAAAAAAATAAAAATAGCTTTGGTAGGACAGCCAAATGTTGGAAAAAGCCATCTAATAAACGCCATAAGCGGAGCGCATCTGCATGTTGGAAATTTTAGCGGAGTTACGGTCGAGTATAAAGAGGTAAGCTTTAAAAGAGGAGAGTATGAAATAGAGATGATAGATTTGCCTGGACTCTACTCCTTGGATACCTATACTCCTGAAGAAGAGGTTACTAAAAAATATCTTCTAAACGAAGATTACGATTTAATCATAAATGTTATAGATTCAAACAATATTATAAGAAACCTGACTCTAACAGAGCAGCTTTGCACTCTTGGCAAAAAGATGGTAGTAGCTTTCAATATGTATGATGAAGTAAAGAAAGCCGGAGGAGAGATAGATACAAAAGAGTTTTACAAAATAACCGGAATAAAGGCGGCCACTACATCTGCAAGAGAAAAAGAGGGAATAGAAGAGCTGATAAATACGGCAATAGAGGCTTTTAAAGAAAAAGATTGCTGTATTTGCAAGCTAACTTATGATGAAAAGATAGAAAGAAGAGCAAGAAAGCTCTCTGAAATTTTACAAAAAGGAGATTTCAAACTTCCCGCAAGATTTGTAGCTATAAGGCTTTTGCAGGAAGATAGGGATATCTATCAAATGGTTCATGATCAGCCCATATTTTTGGAAATTCATGAACCTTTGCAAAGAGCGATAGAGAGATTAAAGATAGAGTTTGACGAAGAGGATATAAAGGATGTTTTTGTAGATGAGAGAATGGCTTTGGCAAAAGGAATAGCCAAAAAAATCTATAAAGCCCCAAAAGAGGAGACTCTAACAGATAAAATAGATAATATCCTAATTCATCCGATTCTTGGCTTTCCTATCTTTTTGCTTTTTATGTATATGATCTTTTGGATTACTTTTGAAGTAGGCTCAATTCCAGCCGATTATATAGACTCAATATTTTCAAACATCTCCGAAGCTGCAAACTCCATCCTTCCTAAAGGAGTAATAGCCAAAGCCGTAACGGAAGGAATCATTCCGGCAATCGGAGCAGTGGTTATGTTTTTGCCAAATATCCTTATTTTGTTTTTGGGAATAAATCTGCTTGAACAAACCGGATATATGAGCAGAGCCGCATACGTAATGGACGGGATATTAAAGCATTTTGGGCTTCAGGGAAAATCTTTTATCCCGTTAGTTAGCGGTTTTGGATGCACAGTTCCAGCCTATATGGCCGCAAGAACTCTGAAAAATCCAAAAGACAGATTAATTACTATGCTTGTTTTGGGATTTATGAGCTGCGGTGCGAGGCTTCCTGTTTATGTATTGTTTGTAGGAGCGTTTTTTGCCCCCGAAATTCAGGCAAACGTTTTATTTGCGATATATATAGGAGGAGCAATTTTAGGGCTTATTACGGCAAAAGTGTTAAGAGTAACCCTTTTTAAAGGTGAACCGGAACCGTTTGTAATGGAAATGCCAAAATATCGGTTTCCTTCTATAAAAGCTCTTTTTTTGGATTTGTGGATAAAAACCAAAATGTATCTAAAGAAAGCCGGAACTTTTATAGCATTGGCCGCTTTTATCGTCTGGTTTCTAAGCAGTTTTCCGCAAAATAGCCAAATGGTATCTGAATATGAAAAAAAGATTGAGCTTGCTCAAAATGAAACTCAAAAAATCAAACTCGAAAATGAGTTAAACGCTTACATTTTGGAAAACAGCTATCTTGCAAAAATGGGAAAAGCAATAGAGCCTATCCTAAAACCGATAGGATTTGATTGGAAAATGAGCGTAGCGGCAATCTCAGGACTTGCCGCAAAAGAGGTAATAGTATCCACTTTGGCAGTTTTATATCATGCAAATGATAAAAATGAAAAACTTGTAGATATTTTAAGGAAAAATATAAGTTTTGCTTCAGCCATATCGATGATTATTTTGATTATGATCTACTCCCCCTGTTTAGCGGCTATGAGCACATTCTATGCAGAGATTCCGCAGTGGGCATGGAGAGGATTTTATACAATATATCCAAACGTTTTAGCGTGGATATTAGCCTTTATAAGCTACCATATTTTGACATAGAGACGCCCAAAGGGCGTCTTTAGAAAAAATAATTTATTTCAAATCTAAACTCATTAAAAGATTTATCTTTTTTGATTTTCTTTTTTATATCTTTCACTCCACTTTTTTGATCCACTCTTTCAGCTCTTATTTTATAATAAAGCCCTTTTATAAATGGAGCTTTCTGAAAAAATCCTACATAATAAACTTTTGAATCTGGCGGAGTTGCCGATTTTTTATCGTCATAATTTTCATAAACATATTTTATATCAGCTTTAGCATCTTTTAAAATGCCGGCTCTATCCAAATCAAAAGCTAATTTAAGCATATAAGATTTAGTATTAGAAAACCAGTTCTTTCTGCTCATAGCTCTCGTAAATCCCTTTGTGGGAAGCCCTCTCCATGGAGCTACTATATCCCCTTTGTCTTCTATTTTAGAGTATCCAAGCCTGATTAAAAAAGGTTTATATTTAAAATCGACTCTTGAAGCAAAAACATAGCTATCAAGAGATTTTTTATCTTTATACCCCGCCGTCTTCTTCTCTACACTCGCTCCTCCAACTTCCCCAGCTCCGTCGTCAAATTGTCTTATATATCTAAATCCGGGAGATATTTTAAATTTATCAAAATCAAAAGAGTAATAAATATCCCCTCCCGCATAGTGTAAAAGTTCTGGAACTTTAGTGTAGTTTAAAATCACTTTTAAATTTTTTATCCTTTCATAAGAAAGCTCCAAAATTTCCAAAACATTGCTTGTATCTTTACCGGCTTTTTTTAATCTTTTATAGCTAAGCCCCTCGTGAGCTCCCGAATCATCATTATTTCCCCATCTATTTCCATAAGAGTCTTTATAAGTTATTACATCATGAAAATCCTCTTTATCTCTTAATTTCTGTTTTGTAAAATAAGCACCTTTAAAAACAATATCTTTAAAATAAGAGCTCTCAAAACTCCATCCTTCAAAAGCGTTTGGAATCATTTTCGAATCATTGCTTTTAGCAAGCAAAGACTCAAAAAGCTGCCGCCCATACCGGATATTAGTCTTATATTTTTTATACTCGATATAGCTTTGAGCCATAGTATTTATATCAAATTCCCCTCCCCTTGATACTTTATATTTTGAGAAAGTATCGGCTCCCTTTACATAAATAAAATCCTCTCTTTTCATATGCCATGGATTTTGAGAGGTATAAAGCCCAATGGTAAAAGAGATTCCTTTAAATTTAGCGCTTTTATAAATTAAACTTCCTCCAACTCCAACCGCCCAGTTATCTTTTGTTTTATTTTTATACTCCTTATCCCAATCCCATAAAAAGGTATTTACTCTAAACCTTGCATAAAAAAGTCCTTCTTTGAAAAAATCTTCCAAAGAATCCGCTTCTTTTGGCAATATTTTATATTTCAAAAGATTATTGCTTTTTAAAATAATCTTCTCTTTGGCAAAAGAGGACAAAGAGACGGCAGCTATCAGAGCAAAACTTAAATTTATAATTTTCATAAGTTACCTTTATATAAAAATTATTTTGAAATTGTAACAAGTTTCAAATAAATTCAACTTAATAACCGATGTTACGCACATTTCAACTTTTATAACTTATTATAAGCAATTCTATTAATTTTTATTAGTAATTTCATTTCTAAAACAAGTGATTTAAATTATGAACACTTAAGTTTAAAGAAAGCTAACAGGGATAAAGAGATATAATTGTAATGATATTTGGCAAGGAAAAAGACTTGTCATAAAAGGCTTAGAATATCAAAAAACTTTGGCTTTAGGTAATGATATAAAAAATAAATAATAACAATTATCTTGAAGAATGAGTTAGCCGTTATGGTAATTTATTCTTCTCCTCTAACTTGTATCTACCTCCACACCATTTTTAATAATTTCCCTTGCTTTTTTAAGTAACTCTTTTGTAATAGAATCATCAATATATTCTTCTCCACAATTATCGCAGATATGTGCAGGAACTTCTTTAAATACAATAGTCGAGCCAGCTTTCTCTAAAGTTACAGTTGTCGTTCCTTTTTTTGTTTCACCATGTTTACAAATCATACATTTCATTTTTTTATCCTTGTTTTGTAATTATCACTCCATTTTTCTTTATCTGGATAGTAGGCAGTAATGATTATAATTTGATTATCTTCTTCATTTTTGACAGTTTCTTCAATCTCATCTTCCAAAATATCTCTTTCAAACATTCTCTTGATGGCATGTTTTCTGTAAATAAAAGTCAAAAAATCTCTCTTATTTTTTAATGTTGTATTAATTATAGCAAAAATTTATTTTTCTTATAAATTTAGCTTCTTTTTTAAAAAGAATATATAAATGAGTTTTGCATATCAAAAGTTTTGCATATCAAATATATTTTGGGAAGTAAAATAGTTTTTCATGATGAAATTT
>JALVCR010000287.1 GCA_027009865.1 Campylobacterales bacterium | reverse complement strand
ATCTAAATGAAGTGCTTTTAAAAAGCACCGTTGTGCCCGCAGGCATAACTCCAGATGCAGAAAGCGTGGAAGTTGGAACAATTCCGGCAAACGGAAGCGTAACGGTAAGCATGGGATTTGATACAGATAGCAATATAGCTGTTGGAGCTCACGGCGTTGGAATGAAGTGTGAAGGAGTGGTATATGGAAATAAATGGACAGTGGTAATACCAGCTCCGCCGGCAGCCAAACCAATCGGAGTAGCCGATCTGTATCCCACTTTCAGCGACTCTCAAAACGTAACGGTTAATATCGTCCAAGAGTAGAGATAGACTCTACTCTTCATTGCTCTTTTCCTCCTTTTTCGCTAAAATAGAATTATTAGATAAAATTATAATTGAAAGCGAAAAAAGGAGGAAGAGATGCAAATAAAAGGTTTGCTTATAGATATAGGCGGCGTTTTATATGTGGGAGAAAAACCAATTAACGGAGCAATTGAGACAATAAATCTTCTTAGAAAAACTCTCTCTTTAAGATTTCTTACAAACACTACAAGAAAACCTCCGAAAGCTGTTTTAAAAAAGATGGAGAATATGGGATTTTCTGTAAAAGAGGAGGAGCTTTTTACCGCCCTTAAAGCTCTTAGAGATTTTATAGAGGAAAAGAACAAAAAAGCGATAGCCATTTTGACAGATGAGGCTATGGAGTATCTAAAACCTCTTCTAACATCAAGCAAAGAAGCAAAATTTGTAGTAATTGGGGATGCCGGAGAGAACTTTAACTACAAAAGATTAAATCTTGCATTTAGAGCATTAATAAACAAAGCATCTTTAATAGCTGCTGCAAAAAACAGATATTTTAAAGATGAGGACGGAGAGCTTTCAATGGATGCGGGAGGCTTTGTGAAAGCTTTGGAGTATGCGGCCGAGACGGAAGCTAAAATTTTGGGAAAACCTTCAAAAGATTTTTTTGAAATAGCAGTTAAATCCATGAATCTGAAAAAAGATGAAGTTTTGATGGTTGGAGACGATATAGAAAACGATATACAGGGAGCTTTAAATGCAGGCATAAAGGCTGTTTTGGTAAAGAGCGGAAAATTTAGGGAATCTGACTTAAAAAGAGGAATCACTCCTACTGCTGTTATAGAAGATATTACTCATCTTCCAAAAATCTTAAATGATATTTAAACTTTAATATCCAAAAGATGATAGGATGAGGGTTTGTTTTTTTGAGAAGTTTTTTTAATCCTTTTTATAGTCTCCTCCTCCTTTTCAAAATAGGCAATCTCCTCTCTCTCTTTTTCATGCTCTATATCGGGATTTATATAAAAAATCTCTTCGCTGTCTATATCTTCCAAATCCTCTATCTCCTCTTCCTTTTCATTAACAGCGCTCATAGCTGCCACATTTTGAAGCTCTATTCTGTTTAAAAAATTTATCTGATTAACCGCAGCAGCCGGAAGATTTTGTGTAATTAGATGTATCTGCTCTATAGGAGTTGGCATTTTCAATCCTTTGTAATTTTTAACGTATCGTAATCTACATAATTTACAAAAGCCCTCTCTCTTATTTTAACATTTCTTCTTTTAGTAAAATCGACAAGATAGCTCCCCTTTTGCGATATGCTGTAATCTACGCAAAGTTTTGCGGCAAATTTTAAAACGTTTAAAGGGACATTGCTTTTATTAGTTCTAATTATAACATGAGTAGAGGGAATATCTTTTAAATGCATCCAGATATCATT
>JALVCR010000286.1 GCA_027009865.1 Campylobacterales bacterium | reverse complement strand
GCTCATATTTTAGTTGTTTGAATTTATCATCAGTTAGTGTCAGATAGTTTAGCTTATCAAGAGCATCTGACGCATTTGAAATAAGCTCTCTTAAAAAAATCTCTTTGTTTGAATAGAGAGAGTGGGTCATTAAATGTAAAAGCTGGCTGACTTCCGTTTCAAAAGTGTGTTTTGACATATTGTCTCCTTTTTTGATTTTTTTAATGAAATTCTACCATAAAATTTCAAAAAAGTTTATAGTAATATTATAAAGATTGATTGAAAAATTATCAGAAGAGGGTTTTGATTGATAACAAAAAGGGCATAAAAAAAGGCGTTTAGGCAGAACCTAAACGCCAGATATTATCACTTTTTAATTATATCAAAAAAGGAGGAGTGGTGGTCAGAGACGGAATCGAACCGCCGACACGGAGATTTTCAGTCTCCTGCTCTACCGACTGAGCTATCTGACCTTTGAAGCGTGTCAAATTTCGAGTTGAAATTATACTTATTTTATCTTAAATGGTGCTTAAAGGAGTATCCCTAAATTTAGTGCAAATTGAATTATATGTTTCTTAGAAGAAACATGATTTATTGTTTTTTGTATATTTTTTCCGACAACTTTCCCGATATAAGTTATAATAATCCGAAAAAAAGGAGTTTTTTATGATAAAAGAGTATATGACAAACGATCACAGAGAGTGCGATAATCTATATGCTCCGTTGGAGGATGCCATAAGTAGAGGCGATTGGGATGAGGCTTTATCTTTGTATATGCCTTTTAAAGAGGCTATGCTTAGGCATTTTGCGATGGAAGAGGAGGTTTTGTTTCCGGAGATGGAGAAATTTATGGGAGGCGGAGAAGGGCCTATTCATGTTATGAAAATGGAGCATTCCCAAATTAGAAGCATAATTGAGCAGATGGGAGAGGCGATAAATGATAAAAACTCTCAGAAAGCTTTGGGGCTTGGGGAGACTTTTATGATTTTAACTCAGCAGCACAATATGAAAGAGGAGCAGGTTTTATACACGATGGCAGAGCAGCTTCCTTTTGAAAAGGGCGAGATTTTGGAGAAGATGAAGGAGGTTAAAGTATGAAGGAGTTTTTCGTAGATACCAGAGATTTAGAGCCTCCAGCCCCCATGCAGGTGGTTTTATCGGAGCTTCAAAGCGTTATTAAAGGGGAAAGCTTTCTTCATCAGCTTCATAGAATGGAGCCTACAGGCGTTATAAACAGGCTCTCTTCGATGGGGATGGATTACTATTTGAAAAATTCTAAAGAGGGATACCATATTTACTACTTTTATGAAGGGGATAGGGAAGCGGTTTTAAAGGAGATAGATGTTTAAAGGGCTCTCTTTAGATCAAGCGCCTCCATACGAGGCGCCTCTTAGATTTTTTTTAACAGCTCCTCTTTTTGCGGTTTTGGGAGGGTTTTTTCTTCTCTTCTACTCGGCAGATACCGCCTCTTTTGGCAGTTTTGCTATTTTTCATCTTTTTACTTTGGGATTTATAACCATGATTATGATGGGAGCTATGCAGCAGATGCTTCCTGTTTTGGTTGGAGTTACCTTCCCTAAACCTCTTCTTTTTTCCAAAATTATTCATATATTTTTAATTTTTGGGACTCTTCTTTTTGCGTTTGGCCTGCTTTTTGAGAGTTCTTTGGCTCTTTTTATATCAACCTTTTTTCTGTTGATAGGAATTTTTATTTTTGCCTCTATCACTCTTTATAAACTTTTT
>JALVCR010000285.1 GCA_027009865.1 Campylobacterales bacterium | reverse complement strand
CAAAAATTGGCTCTAATTGCAACTTGCTCAAAAGAATTTCAAAATTTTCTTCCTCATCAAAACTTTTATTGAGTCTTTGGCGCTGAAGTTCAGCTATCATTATCTCATCTGCAACTCTATTGGTAGAACCAATACGGATATATGTGCCTTTTAGTTTGCCCCTATTTTTTAGATAATATGGAAGCATAGAACCGCGAAATACTTCTATGACTAAAACAACTTTACCCTCAATATTTTGAGCATAAATTTCTGGCAAAATAGCAGGATAACAAAGATCACTAATAATTGAGCTAATTTTTTCTTCATACTCAAAAATTTTATCTTCATCTATCCCAATAATTTGCCTATTATCATCTACATCAATAACAATCTTACCACCGCTTGTATTTCTAAAAGCCACTACCGTTTTGGCAATTGCCTCGTTAGAAGGAAGTTTTTCTTTTAATTCTAAGCGCTTATTTTCACCTTTTTTTATCTCATCTAATAGCATTTACACCACCCAAATAACAATATTATATCTCATGGTATTTGAAACAATTGTGAAACAAGTTGTTTCGTATTTTCATGATCCCAACACTTTACCCACTTTCTAATAAGCTCTAAATTTCTTTTTGAAAATCCTTTGACATCTGGAAACTATCTTGATAAATCTTTGCTCAAGTTTTCTAAAAATTTGCTTCCCCACTTATACTCTTTTTGAACTTCAATAATTTTTTGCCCCATATACCAATAAAATTGCAGCAATTCGCTGTTTACCTTTATGCTTGCTTTTATCTGATTTGATATTACTACTTTTTGAATCGAATTTTCATCTATTTTCTTCATTTTTACTATCCAAAAGCTTTTTTAGCTCCTCTTTGTTTGGCAAAATAGTCTGATATTTGCTTGCGTATATTGTGCTGTCTTTTGGCAAGGTAAGTTCAACCAAAGTTTCATTTTTATCTTTGCATAAAATGATGCCAATTGTAGGGTTTTCATCTTCTGTTTTTTCAAATCTGTCAAAATAATTCACATACATCATCATTTGCCCTAAATCTTGATGTTTTAATTTTCCGATTTTTAAATCTATCAAAACAAAGCATTTAAGCAGTCTATTATAAAAAACCAAATCTACCTTAAAATGCTCTTCATCAAAAGTAAACCTTTTTTGACGGGCAACAAATGTAAAGCCTCTTCCAAGTTCAAGTAAAAAATGCTCCAATTTATCTATTAATTTTTGCTCTAATTCACTTTCACTATAACAACTTTTATCTTCAAGTCCCAAAAATTCTAAAACATAAGGCTCTTTTATTATATCTTTTGGCTGCTCTACAATTTGCCCTCTTTTTGCAAGCTCTTTTACCTTTTCTTTATCTTTGCTAAGCGCAAGCCTTTCATACAAAGCGCTGTCAAACTGCCTTCTTAACTCCCTTAAACTCCAGCCGTTTTTAATTGCTTCTATTTCATAAAAATTTCTTTCGTCATCATTTTTAATACGGGATAAAAAGATATAATGAGAATAACTCAACTTAAATTCGCTAGACACTGTCTGACGATTTTTAAAAGCTAAATAAAACTGTCTCATATTTTTAAGATTCGCAACAGAAAAACCTTTCCCAAACTCCTTAGTAAGCTCGTTTGATAAATTTTTCAAAAGCTCTTTGCCATAATCTGCCCTGCTTTTTCCCTTTTGCTCTTCTTCTACAATTTTTCTGCCTATTTCAAAATAGGTTTTTGTCATAATTTCATTAATTCTTTG
>JALVCR010000284.1 GCA_027009865.1 Campylobacterales bacterium | reverse complement strand
TTATATGATTGTAAAATTTAAAATTTTTAGAGATTTTTACAAAAACATCTCTATTTAGGTCATCTCCTGTGCTATATCTTAAATATCTCTTCTCCCCTATTTTGGGAGAGTAGATAAAAACTCCAGCTCTCTCCCCCCTGCTCCAGTGATCTTTATAGGAGTTTTGATAAAAATATCTAATTCCCCTATAAAACTCCTCCCTCTCTTTTTTATTTAAATCCAAAATCTCCACATGAATTCCAAGCTCTCTTAAATCACTGTTAAACCCGCATTTTTTGGGAACGCAGGTTTTGTTTGTTTTAAAAACAAGCTCGTTAAATCCCTCTTTTGCTTTAAAATATATCTCTTGTGGAAGAGATGTGTTTATAAAGGATTTGAAGATAGACTCTCCATCTTCAAAAACCTCTACATTAGCTTTATTTAAAAGAAAGAATTTTATCTTTTTTAGAGAGTTTTTCAAAGAAAAAATCACAATTTTAGCTTCGCTCCCTTTGCTCCAAAAGTCCTCATAAAAATTAAAATAGAAAATATTTTTATTAATAATTTTATTTCCAAAAATTATTTTTAAAATTTCCGGTTTTTGATTTAAAAGAATCTTATAAATTTTTCTATCGCTTTTTTTAGCAAAAAGAAGTTTCAAAGGATAGAGAGCATTTTTATTTAAAGGATTATATTTTAAAGAAAGAGAATAATTTTCTATCGCTTTGTCTGTTTTGTTTAATTTCATTAAAACATTTGCAAGATATCTGTATCTTTTGGAGATGGTTTTATTATCATCATTTAAATTTATAGATTTTAAAAACGCCTCTTTAGCTTTTTTAAAATCCCCTTTGGCAAAATAGAGATGCCCTAAATTTTCATATTTTTTATAATCATTCTTTTTTAAAGAGATGTTTCTCTCCAAAAGAGAGATTTTAAAATCCGATTTTTTATCTTTTATCACCTTTTTATTGCCTATTAGAGTGATTTTCTCCGCTTTTAAAAATCCTCCTTCATCATATCTTTTGTTTTTATTATATAAATGAATGGCCATATCTTTTTGATCTATAAAGATAAGATTTTTGGCATTTACTCTCGATTTATCTTTTATCTCCAAACCTATATTATTTTTTATAAAAGTAGAATCTTTTAAATTCATATTCGACCACTCGCCGACAGATATTCCTTTATCCCCATTTTCAATAAAAATGGAATCTGATACATTTATATCGTTTGTCATAACATCAAGCCCGTCGTTTCCGCTGTTTGTAAAGTTGCACTCTCTAATAACAGCTTTAGATATATCCATATCCAATCCATCGCTTCTTGCATTATGAAAGAGAGAGTCTGAGATTAAACCTTTTGAATAGGCTACATGCATAGCGTCGTCGCCTATGTAATTTCTGCCTATATCCAAATTTTTAGCTTCAAAATTAAAAACATTATGAATTGAGAGAGGAGCTGTGAAATGGACTAAATTTCTCTCATCAACAGAGCCTCCATAAACTTTTAAATTGGAAATATAAGCTTTCTTTGACCATACAGCCGCCACTCCCCAGGGATTTGCCAAATGAAGAGGTTTAAAAACAACCGGATTTGTTCTGTTTCCTTCTATTTTTAAATCTCCGTAAAAATAGATCGATTTTCCTTTTCCTATCCTAAAGATGCTTCCCGCTTTTATTAAAACATTATCTTTAAAGACTTTTGTTTCATTTATATCTACATCTCCGCTTAAAATAATCTCTTTTTTAGAGCTTTTTTTAAAAAGGGGTTTTTCTATATTTTCAACTTTAAACTCTTCTTTTGTTATCTTTATCTCTTTTGAGGTTACGAAATTTTTTGCTTTCAAATTTGAGAGATTAAAATCGCTTAGATTAAATTCATAGAAAGCCTCTTTTTCTATTATCAAATCGGCTCCAAACAAAAATTTAGATCTCTTTGTTTGGGCATTTTTTAAAACCTCTCTTTTTGGATATAAAATAGCAAATCCTTTATTTTTATAGACAATAGCGGGAGAGTTTCCGGAGATTTTAAAAATTATTTTATCGCCATCTATCTTATATTTTAAATCGCAGTTCTCATAGAGCTTTTTTAAAAACTCAAATCGGTTTTTTAAAAGTTCTTCATCTCTTTTAAACCCCTCTTTTAATTCATCCATCGTAAAAGGAACGCTGACCCAATCTTTAAAAAGATTATAATCTATTATCGCAGTATCTTTAAAATAGTCGCTTTCTAAATCTCTCCATACCTTTTTTAAAACTTCTTTATACTCTTTTAAAATCTCTTTTGGAGAAAAATTAAAACTCTTTAATATTTCATAAGCCCTTTTATCCCTTTCGGCTTCAAAAACAGCATCAAGCTTTACCCGATTTAAAAGAGGATAGACGCTTAAATCCTTTATCTTCTCATCGCTCCAGTTTCTAAGATCCCACTCTATAGGCTCATATCTTCCAAGATAAGGATCAAAATAGATTTTATGATTATGGTGATAGTCGTGATGGTCGCTTCCAAAAATCACATCCAAAGCAAAGAACGTATAAAATTTATCTTTATTGATCATCTCTTCAAAAAATTGATGAAATCTCTCTTTATCAAAATTATTTACAGCATCTATAAAATAATTTATATCGCTTCTGTCAAATTTCTGCTCGGCGTTTCTTGCGGCTTTCTTCTCCCATCTGTTTGGATCCCTCCAAAGATCCGACACTCCTCTTTTATCAGGCTCTCCGTAATCTCCGTAATAGATTGAGCCTGGCATTCTTTTAAAACGCCTTAGAAGAGATTCGTTTACCTGACTTAAAAATAGATAGACTCCCATAAATTTTCCGTTTATAAAGACTCTAACAGGATAAAAATCGGGAGCCATCAATCCAAATCTTTTAGCAAGCTTGTAAACTACAACGTCTCTAAAGCTATACCAGTTTGGAGGATTTATCAAATTAAACTCCCTTTGCATATCGTAAAGAGAGTTTTTTAGCTTTATTCTTAATGATTTTTGGGGATAGAGCCAGTGAAAATTGTTATCTCCCCTGTATCTTAGCTTTATTTTTCTAACCTTTTTATCTCCCGATATCTTTAAAAAAGCATCCACAAATTTTTTGCCGCTTTGGGGAAGATTGGAGTTTAGTTTTTGCAAATCTTTTGGATTTATTGTAATTTTAAAGCTTTTTAGAGGGGATTTGCTATCTTCTAAAACGCTTTTTGCGGTTAGTTTCATATATTCATATTTTAGCTCTTTTTTTAAAAAGAACAAAAACCTATCTTTATTTAATGAGAGATCTTCCATCTTTAGAGCTTTTTTATAGGAGTAAAAATCCTCCAACGCCCTAAAAGAGAGCGAAGCAAAAACGGCTAAAAAGAGAAGGAGAAATAAGATTAAAATATTTTTAAGATACTTTAAGTAATTCAAGATAGAAACCTCTCAATCTCTTAGCTATAATCTCCCAAGAGTAGTTTTTCTCTACAAACTCTCTTGCCTTATAGATATCAGTATATTTGTTTATATCTTCTATATAATCTGCAAACTCGCCAATTTTGGCAATTTTTACAACACCTTTTGGAATATCAAGCCCTCTTGCCCCAACTTCGGTGCTAATTACGCCAATCCCTGCCGCCATATAATCAAGCATTTTTAAGTTTGTTCCAGAGCCGCTTAACATCGGATTTAAAGCCACGTCGCAAACTGAGAGTATCAAAGCCTTCTCTTTATCGCTTACAAGGTTTGTAAATCCGACATTTTTTGGTTTTTCGATACCTTTAAAATAAAATCCCACGCTTCCTACTATCATAAATTTAACATTTTTTAATTTATCAGCCATCTTAAAGATTTCATAAACTGCGTCGATATTTGGCTTGTGCCAACTTCCTATAAAGAGGGCTATCTTTTGATCTTCTAAATTAAGCTTTCTTTTTAGCTTCTCTCTCTCTTTTTTAGAAGTAAAAAATACACTGTTTAAATCAACTCCATTTGGAGCTAAGAAACTTCTTTTGGGTTTGGATTTAAAATATTTTTGCATCAACTCCTCATCCTCTTTTGAGCAAAAAACAGCAGCGGATGAATCTCTAAAAGCCTCTTTTTCTACTTCAAAGAGTTTTTCTAAAAGCTTTTGACTCTTTTTATTCTCATCAAACATATCTTTTTTTAAAAGATACTCAAAATTATGGGATTCATAAACTATTTTTGATTTTGCATATTTTTTTAAAAAGGGGTAAAAATAGGGATGAGAAGAGATTGCTAAAGAGGCGTCTTTAGAAGATTTTAAAAACTCCTCCTTTAAAGAGGGAATTTTGTCAAAATACTCCATAACCGCTACATCCGATACCGGAACTTTTGTAAATTCAGACATTTTGCCCTCATATTTTAAAAACTCATCCCCCTTTTTTATTCTCTTTTCAAAAAGATTTGGCGCAATCTCTTTAAAAGAGCTTTCATTCTCAGTAATAGAGATAATCTCAACATCAAAATCTTTAGCTATCTCTTTATAGAGATAAAATATTCTGTTTTGCCCTCCTCCCCTTGGAGGATATATCGGATAGGTTGACAAAACGACTATCTTTTCTCTCTTGGGATTTAAAAGCCTGCTTATGCAAACGCTCCATTTTATATCTTTAACCCTCTCTTTTGCGTTTTTCCCAAGCTCTTTTGCCAAATCCTTGTTTTTAGCAAGATAACTCATTTTTAAAGATAGATCTTCTATATCGTTTGCCCTTGCTACAAAACCGCTTACCCCATTTTCCACAAACTCGACAACCCCTCCGCTGTCTTCATAAGTGATTACGCACTTTTGGCTCTTCATCGCCTCTATCGTAACAAGGCCGTAATCCTCTTTAAAGGGAATAAAAACAACAGCTAAAGCTTTTGCGTATAAATCGATTAACTCCTCATCGCTTACAAATCCTAAAAACTCAATTCTCTCATCCCCCTTAGCCTCTTTTATCAAGGCCTCTTTCATAGGGCCTTCTCCCGCAATTTTTAAGGGAATGGAGGTATCTATCTTTTTATAAGCTTTTATTATATCCATAATCCTTTTTGGAGAATCAAGCCTGCTTGTTGTAAAAAAGTAGTCGTAAGATATATTTTTAAACTCTTTTAAACTTGAAGGGGGATAGTTTACCAAAACTTTAACGCCTTTTGGATAATAGTCTCTATTTGCCACAGTTTTTGAAATGGCAGAGAAGCTTTTTATATTTTTCATTGCGCTTTTATCTAAAAAGTGGACAATTTTTTTTATAAACGCTCCCGGAAAAGAGAGAAGATTTTCTTCTAAGTTTTCATTTTTTAAAGAAAAGAGCATATCAAAAAAGAGCTCTAAATCCTCTCCCCCTTTTTGCATAAAGTTTAAAATCTCTTTTACTTTTTTATTAGAGCTTTTTATCTCTTCCTCTTTAAAGGGATAGGTATCGTAAAGCCCCCTTAGAGTATGGAGCATATAGATATGATGGTTTTTGTGTCTTGCCATCCAAGCCGGATATTTTCCGCTGATTACCATATCAAAATGGCTTAAATCAAGCTTGTAAAATCTTTTGTAAGATTCTAAAACCTCCCAAAAAGAGTTCTCTTTTGTTGGAACTTTTATAAGCTCGCACTGATTTTTGGTATTTTCGTTTATATAGTTGAAAATTCCAGCCCACAGTTTCTCCGCTCCGCCTATTGTAAAGGGAATCGGGCTTGGAGCTACGATAGCTATCTTCATGCTTCTCCTATCAAAGCTTTTACGACATTTCTCCAGCTGATATTTTTCTCTTTGTAAATCTCAAATCCCCTCTCTCCCATTTTTTTGGAGATATCTCTGTTTTCATAAAGAGAGTCTATTTTTTGGGCTATGCTTTTTGGATTTGGAGGGCATATAAAGCCGTTTTCCTTATCTACTACAAACTCCAATACCCCTCCGCTGTCTGTGCATGTTAAAACAGGCTTCTTAGATAGCATAGCCTCTAAGGTTACATATCCGTAATCTTCGTCAAACGGAGTGAAAACCACAGCCAAACTTCTTGCATAAAGAGCTATTTTATCCTCTTCTGATATTTTTCCAATCAATCTGATTCTCTTTTTTAAATTAAATCTCTCTATCAAATCCTCATATCTTCTTCTCTGTCCCCCTTCTCCCGCAATAATCGCTTTTATCGGGGTTTTGACATATCTCATAGCTTCAATTAAAAGATCTTGTCTTTTTAGCTCTTCAAGACGGCTTGGGAAGAATAGATACCCCAAATCATCTTTGCAAAAAAATCTATCTTCATTAAACGGGGGATGATAGATTGGAGTTGTTTTTAGATTATTAAATTTTAAAGCTCTATTTGCGACATTTTTTGACATCGCAAATTTTCTTTTAAAGGTTGGCAAAATCAGATTATCATACTCCAAGATCGTTTTTCTAAGTCTTTTTAACTCATCTGAGGCTTTATCTTCTCTGTAAAGCTCATAAACCGCTCTGTGCTGGTGCATAAGCCAAAGAGAGGAGTTTTGATGTTTTGCATAGAAGGCTGGAAATTGCAAAGCTATCATCATATCGACTCTATAACCGTTAAAAGAGTTGAAATCTTGAGATAAAAAACACTCCATCGATTTTAAAACTTCGCTTTCTGGGAAAAATTTAAAGGGCAGTGTAACAATTTGAGCTTCATGCCCCTCTTTTTGCAAAGCTTTGCATAAGCCCTCTGTCATCAGTTTTGAGCCCCCCTCAATGAAGGGCACTTGAATGGAAGAGATTAAAATTCTCAAGCTTTATATCCTATAAGAGCGTAATCTCTTGGAAGGGAGATATAATCTTTAAACTCTTTAAGTTTATACTCTTTAATATCTTTTAATTTTGATTCAAACTCTCCATGCTCTACAAGTTTATAAGAGACATTCACAAAACCTCTTGATTCTATAAAAAATGCCGTGCTTTCTGGATGGAGAGGATTTTTATGGGAAGGGTCAAGATAAAAGGAGCTTGCTCCAACTTCCAGATTCAAAGGATTTGGAGTCTCAAACAAAATAACCCCTCCCCTTTTTAAAACTCTTATGGCCTCATCCAAAATCTTTATAAAAAGAGTAAAATCCAGATGCTCGATTATATGAAATCCCGTTATCGCTCCTAAACTCTCATCTTTTAGAGAGGATAGAAACTTCAAAGCATCCTCTTCTTTGGCTTTCAATCCCTTCTCTTTGCAAAGAGATACCATCATTGAGTTTGTATCTACCCCTTTAGCTTTAAAGCCTTCCTCTTTTAAAAGAGACAGCCAC
>JALVCR010000283.1 GCA_027009865.1 Campylobacterales bacterium | reverse complement strand
TTTAAATCTGTAAGCAAATTTGGAGTTTTTCAGTTCAAAGAAATCATCTTTATTAATATATTTTTCGCTTATTAACTCGCCTTTTGGAGTGAAATCTTTTTTATAAAACTCTTTTACTTTTTCTTTGAACTCTTCAAGACCGATTTTTTCTATCAAATGGTAAAGTCTTGCTTTGCTTCTGCTCTCTCTTAATCCGTATTTTTGATAAGCTTTAATAATTGCTTCAAATAGTTCTACAACCTCTTCCTTTTTTACAAAGATATTTGTATCTTTGCTAAGAAAGCTGTTTTTCCCTCCAAGATAGAGATTAAATCCAAAAATATTACCCCTTTTAGCCAAAGCAAAATAACAGTCATTACTGAAAAAAGAGACTATATTAAAAATATTTGCGCTGATTGCGGTATTAAATTTTCTTGGAATCAAACCTATAAACTCTCTATTTTTTAGAAAAATATTTTGCATTTTTAAAATTAGCGGGTAAGTTTCAATTATAGAGCTTTTGCTTATTCCGTCAAGAGGGTCTGTGATAATATTTCTAATATTATCTGTTAAAGTTTGAAAAGATGTAATTCCCTTTTTTTCAAGCTCTTTATGGGTTTTGATAACATCCATAAATGATAGATTATGCAGCTCTATTTGGGCTCTTGAAGTTAAAATTATTGAAGCTTTGCTTTTTTTGGCAAAATATAAAATTGCTTCAAGATTTTCAACTCCAACTCTTCCGCCGGGTATCCTGATTCTAAGCATAAATTTTTCGGGATTTAGTTTTGTATTGTATATGCCAAAATTCTTCAGATAAAATCTGTCAGATTCCAAGAGTCTATCAGCGTTTAGAGAGTTTAATTTTTTGTAATATTCATATGGAGTTAATTGTAGCTTTAATCTCTCTATTTTATTTAATTTTCTTTCTATTTTTCAACTCCATTTTTTATGGGAACGAAACTGCACTTTTCAATTTTTTCTTTTAATATTTTACCGTTTACTTTGCGAAATCTTGTAATAATTTGCCCATTTCCCTCATTGATCGGAGCTACCAAAATTCCTCCTTCTTTTAGCTGTTCAAAAAGGGCTTTGGGTATTTCATCTATTGCAGCGGATACTATTATTCTCTCATACGGAGCAAACTCCCTCCATCCAAGCGTTCCATCTCCAAGTCTTGTGTGAATGTTTGTCAGGTTATATTCCCTAAATCTTTTTCTTGCTTCATTTAAAAGTTTTTCAATCCTCTCTATCGTAAAAACTCTTCTTATTATTTTGCTTAAAACCGCCGCTTGATATCCGCTTCCGCATCCTATCTCAAGGACGCTGTCAGCCCCTTTTGGCATTAAAATTTCTGTCATTTTAGCTACTGTAAGAGGCGAGCTTATCCACTGTCTGCACGAAAGAGGCAAAGCATCCAGTTTATAGGCAAAATGCGAAAAGCCTTTTGGAACAAAAAGCTCCCTTTTTGTAGAAATTATCGCCTCTTTTACCTCTTGGCTTAAAGGAAATTCTTTGCTTATCTCTTCTGCCATTTTGATACGTTTTTGACGCTGAATTTTCTCCACAAAAGAGTTTTGTTTCATTTAAGCCCTATGTCCATATATCTTCTCATTTTTCTTATCTCGTTTAAATCGGCGTTATGCCTGATTATCTCGCTGCTATCGTCTCTTATCTCTTTTCCAAAAGGAGTGATTATTCCCGAGCTCTTTGCCATATCCAAATTTGCGCTGTTTGCCAAAACTATAAAAGCTTGATTTATTATTCCCATA
>JALVCR010000282.1 GCA_027009865.1 Campylobacterales bacterium | reverse complement strand
TTTCATAAGAGACGCTTTAGGATATCTTGTTGACGAAGAGGGAAACTATCTTTTGGGAACATTAGCAGATAATATAAAAAACGGCGTAGCCACACCGATAGAGGAGATAAAAAGAGAAGATGTCGGCTTACAAAAAAAGATCCATCTTCCAACTAATTTAAAAATAGCTCCAAAACCGACAACATTCGTTCAAATAAAGGGAAATTTAGACCCATCTGTTTATAAAAGATTCGATCCAAAACTTCAAAAAGATGTAGAGATTCCAAATATAGAGAAATTTTCAACCGATATAATCTCTCCAAATGGAGAGAAGAGAAAACTTATAATAACTTTTGAAAAGGTGGTTCCCCAAAAACAAAAGGGAGTCGATTGGAAAGCCGTTTTTCAAATAACAAACCAAGAAGGGAAAATCTTGGAATCAAAAGAGGGAACTTTATCTTTTAATGAAGAGGGAGCGTTAATCAAAGCAGAAATTCCAAAATTAACCAATGAAGGAGTCCCTCTTACAATAGATTTGGGAACAGTTGCAAACGAAGCTGTAAAAAACGGAGGGTTTGATGGAATAGTCTCTTTTAATGGAGCTTCAAAACAAAAATCTATCTCTAAAGACGGATATCCAGAGGGAGAGCTTATAAATTACGATATAAGAGAAAACGGAGATATAGTAGCGGCATTTAGTAACGGCAAAAGCACTCCCGTAGCAAAGGTGGCAATTTACCATTTTCAAAACGATCAAGGGCTTCATAAAGTAACCCCCACTATCTATGAACCGACTCCAAACAGCGGAGAGCCCAAATTTTATAAAGACAAAAACGGAAATGTTATAGAAGAGTCCAAAATTTTATCCAAAACCTTAGAGACTTCAAACGTTCAATTAAGCGAATCCCTAACAAGGCTTATAGTAATGCAAAAAGCCTTTGATGCAAACGCAAAAAGCATAACTACAAGCGATCAGATGATTCAAAAAGCCATAAATATGAAAAAGTAGGCACACATTTTGCTTGATTTAAAAGAGGAGTTTTTATAAAGGCAAAATAAAGGATTAAAAGATGATGAGATCCCTTTGGGCCGGAGTTACAGGCCTTCAAGCCCATCAAGTAGCTATGGATGTGGAAGGAAACAATATAGCCAACGTAAATACGGTAGGATATAAATACTCAAGAGTAAATTTTGCAGACCTTCTTTCTCAAACGAGCAAAATAGCCACCGCTCCTCAAGGAGAGATGGGAGGTAAAAATCCCATTCAGGTGGGACTTGGAACGAAAGTTAATGCAATTACCAAAATCTTCTCGCAAGGCTCTATCAAAACAACCGATAAAAATACCGATCTTGCCATTCAAGGAGATGGATTCTTTGTTCTAAGCGGCGATGGAGGAAGAACTTTTAAATATTCAAGAAGCGGAGATTTTACTTTTGACGCGAAGGGAAATCTCGTAGATAATAATGGATATGTAGTCCAAGGATGGGTTAGAGATTCTCAAACAGGTAAAATAGATCCGACCACTTCGGTTAGAAATATAGAAATCTCCCCAGGATTAACAGCTCCCGCTAATCCAAGCTCTTTTATAGCTTTAAAAGCAAATCTAAATTCGGGAGATAAAATAGTCAGCAAATCTCCAATAAGAGAATTAGACGATATAAATGGAATAGCCGGAGCAGATAACCAAATAAATACAAAAGATGATGAAAAAATAGATGATTTTGAAGTTTTATTTAATGAAAAGGGAGAAGCTTTTAATCTTCAAGAGGGACAGGGAATAAATGTAAGTTTTGACGGCGGACAAACTACAAAGGAGTTTAGATATACAAACGATTCTGCAAAAGTAGATACCACAGGTGCAAGCGGTGTTTACAGATTTAAAACTACAGAAGATTTAAGAGCCGCTCTTCAAAATCTTGCAAGACAAACAGAAAATACAGTAAAAGTTGTAGTAAACGACAGAGGAAAATATGAAATACAAAACTCAGATCCAAATTCAGCAAACGATTTAAATATTGTAATCTCCTCAATAGAAGATAACAACACAGTAGAAAATATCAGATTTACAGAAGCCTTTAAATCGCTATCGGGAGAGCTTCCGGCAAAAAGCACCGTAAGCCGCGTATCTCAAATAATAAATGCCGCAACTTACGCGTCAAGTATAGATATTTACGACTCTTTGGGAACAAAACATACAGTTAGATTCGAATTTAGAAAAGCTGGCTACAAAAGAGATCAAAACGGCACGAAAGTTGGAACTGTATGGGATATGAAAATTTCAGTTCCAGAGCCGGGAGATATAAACGGAAAAATAGTGCCAAACGAAATAGATGGACAAATAACCTTCAATAAAGACGGCTCTTTATCCTCCTACACGCCTTCAAGCATAACATACACGGCAAACAACGGTTCTGCTCCAAATCAGATAATAGATCTAAAATTTGGCTCGGCAAACGATTTTGACGGGCTTACAAGTTTTGATGCAAGAAGCAATACCGCAAGCATAACTCAAGACGGATATCAAAGCGGAGATTTAATAGGAATCAGCATAGATGAAAGCGGGACAGTAATAGGCAATTTCTCAAACGGAAGAAATATGTCTTTAGCCAAAGTAGCAATGGCAAGATTTACCAACAATTCAGGACTTCAAAGCGAAGGAAACAGCCTCTTTTCAGAAACGGCAAATTCGGGAGCGGCTTTGATAGGGGAAGCGGCTATAGGAGGAAGAGGTTTTATCCAATCAAGCGCTCTTGAGATGAGCAATGTGGATTTAAGCAGAAGCTTAACTCAGCTTATCGTGGTTCAAAGAGGTTTTCAGGCAAATTCAAAAACTATTACAACTTCTGATCAGATGTTAAACACTCTTTTGCAACTTAAACAGTAAAAGGGGAAATCCCCCTTTTTTATTAATGTTTTACCTTCTCTTTTGAAGATTTGCTTTTTGACTCTTTTTTAGAAGAATGTTTTTTAGCTCTCTTTTTTACACTCTCTTTTGTTTTGGAAGAGGCCTTTTTTGTTTTCGATTTTGTTGAAGTTTTTGATTTTTTAGTTTTTTTAGAAGCTTTTTTAGGAGATTTATTTTTAATACCTTTTTTTACATTATTTACGATATTATCCCCAATTCCTTTAATATTTTTCAAATCTTCAGCACTCTTTATTTTGTGCGTCTTTCTGTATTTTATAATAGCCTCAGCCTTCTTCGCCCCTATTCCTTTAATGCTCATAAGCTCCTCTTTGGAAGCTGTGTTTAAATTAATGGCAAAAAGCATAGAAGCGGTAAAAAGCATTGCAATTAACAACTTTCTAAACATTTTAACTCCTTTAAAAAAATTTATGTCAAATTATATCATCTAATTGTGGAAAAATTGTTAAATAGATAGAAATATTTATATGGCAATAAATATTTTGCCTATTTTTTAATCAGTAAAATAGCGTTTTTTTGTATTTTTTAATGATATTATTTTTATCGAAATAAATTATTAAGGAGAACAGATGAATAGGTTGTCTAAATTGACTCTACTCTCTTTGTTGCCTCTTTCGCTTTTTGCGGGGGAAGCTAATAAATTGGATACGGGAGATACGGCATGGATGCTTGTAGCCACAGCTTTTGTTATGTTAATGACACCGGCTGGTTTGGCTCTTTTTTATGGAGGTTTGACAAGAAGCAAAAATGTCTTAAACACGATAGGCATGAGCCTTATGGCATACGCCATAGGAACTTTGGTATGGGTAATAGCAGGCTATAGCATAGCTTTTGGAGATGGAGATTTTATAGGAACAGGAAAGCTCTTTTTAAGCGGAATAGATTCAAATACTATAAACGGAACGATTCCAGAGCTTCTTTTTGTAGCATTTCAGGGAACTTTTGCGGCAATTACCGTAGCAATAGCAAGCGGTTCGGTTATAGAGAGAATTAAATTTTCCACATTCGCAATTTTCAGCGCGCTTTGGATTTTGGTTGTTTACGCTCCAGTAACCCACTGGGCATGGGGAGGCGGAGAGACTCTAAATTTTGGCGAAATAGATTTTGCGGGCGGAACTGTTGTTCATATTAACGCCGGTGTGGCAGGATTTGTTTTGGCTATGCTTGTTGGAAAGAGAAAAGATTATCAAAAAACGGCTATTAAACCATTCTCTCCAATTCTATCTGTTCTTGGAGCGGCTCTTCTTTGGTTTGGATGGTTCGGATTTAACGCCGGAAGTGAAGTTGCAGCAGACGGCACAGCGGCATCTGCGTTTTTGGTAACAAATGTGGCAGCCTCTTTGGGAGTTATAGGATGGCTGTTAGCTGAGTGGATAGTTTATAAAAAACCGACATTAGTGGGCGGAGCTTCAGGAGCAGTTGCAGGACTTGTAGCGATTACGCCAGCTTCCGGAACGGCAGGAGTAGTAGGAGCCATCATTATAGGTTTTGTTGGAGGAGTTTTGGGATTTTTGGGAGTTTCCAAAATCAAAAAATTATTTAAAGTAGACGATTCTTTAGATGCGTTTTGGGTTCACGGATTGGTAGGAATTTGGGGCTCAATAGCTACGGCTTTGTTTATAGCCTCTTATGCAATGCCTGAGAATTTCAATTTAGGATCTCAACTTTTAGCTCAGATAAAAGCTGTTTTACTAACTGTAGTATATAGCGCTATAATGACTGCGGTAGTATATTTTGTATCAAGCTTACTCACCGGAGGCGGAAGAGTAAATGAAGAGGATGAGCAAATAGGACTTGACGAAACAACTCATGGCGAAAAAGCCTTAAATCTATAAGGAGTCGTAAATGTATAAAATAGAAGCAATTATAAAGCCTTTTAAACTTGAAGATGTAAAAGAGGAGCTTGTAGCCGAAGGTATAGAGGGAATGACCGTTATAGAGGTAAAAGGCTACGGAAGGCAGCAAGGACACAGCGAACTTTACAGAGGAGCGGAATATATAGTAGATTTCTTGCCAAAAGTTAAAATAGAGATAGTGGTTTCAGAACCTTTCTTGGAAAAAGCTGTAGAGATTATAAAAACAAAAGCAAAAACCGGCAAAATAGGAGACGGAAAAATCTTCGTAAGCAAGGTAGAGAGAGTTATTAGAATAAGAACAGGCGAAGAAAACGAGGAAGCTTTATAATTTTCGCTCCCTTTTGGGAGCGAAAATTTAACAAGCACACTTTATCTCTTTTACGGTTGTGTAATTGTTTATAAAATAGGAATCTTTAAATTTAAGAAGTGTTTTAACCAAAACTACCGTAACCAAAGGCTCTATAACCAAATTTATCGCATATGAGGACATAAATTTAAGCCAGCCTTCTGCAGGATGCTCTAAAACTCCTCCCCAGCTTAGCCAAAATAGAACCATTAAACTCATCAAGACATAATAAGTTGTATCAATTTTCACAAGATCAAAATAGTTTATTCCATCTTTTATATCTCTTGTCATACTTTTTGATAGATCGCCTGTTGTAATTTTCCAAACCTTATTTTTGTAAATATTATGAACTATTATTAAAGGAACAGCCAAAGAGAGGAAATTTATTCCCAAATGAACCATATCTTGTGGCTCAAAAATAGGCGTAGCCTGAATTGCCAAACTAATTGCAAAACCATAAAGAGTTGGAGTGAAACCGAAAATAAGATACATAATCAAAAAACTTACCATATGCCATTCGCTTGGACCTACCGGAAAATGTGGCAAAAACTGCATCATCAGTAAAAACCATAAAGCCGCCAATGCGGTTCTCCCAAGATTTAGAATACTTTTTTTAATATCTTTAAAAGATACCCAATCTCTCAAATAGTAACCTATAACTCCTACCGCTGCCATATTTGCCATAGCAACTTTCGGAGGTATAACCATACCGGGTTCTATATGCATGCACTCTCCTTTTTTTTGATTTATAAATTTAATTCTACCCAAATAAAACAAAAAATCGATAAAAAAAAATCTCAAAAAGCCGAATTTAATATTAAACATTGTGAACCCTATATAAATAGAATTTAGACAAAAAGTAATCTTTTTAAAGATTATTATTAATATATTTAATTCTTATATTTAAAATATTTATCGACAGTTAAATATTTTATAAATATAAAATATTTCTGACTAAAATATTTTAATTAAAAATTTAAGATATTATGATATAATTTTAAAAAAAAGGATAGAAAATGGAATATATTAAAAATATAAGCAAAATAGAAAAAGAAAATTTCAAACAAGAAGAAAAAGATTTTGGAGATTTTCCGTCTCCTGAAGATCTGCCGCTAAAAGAGTTATGGGAGAGTTCTAAAGATAAAAAAAATGACGCTTTTTACGAGAAACTTTTTCAAAAAATACTAAAAAAGTTTTCAGATTAAAAGAGAAAATTAGCTTTTCTCTTTTTTAATCATCTCTCTTAAAACTCTTTTTAAAACTTTTCCCGTAGCATTTTTTGGAAGCTCTTCTACTACATAAATACTTTTTGGAATTTTAAAATTGGCGAGATTTTCCTTTAAATATTTTCTAACTTTCAACTCATCTATGCTCTCACCCTCCTCTAATTCCAAATAGGCTACCGGAACTTCCACTCCCTTTTCATCTTTTACTCCAATTACTGCAGCATTTTTTATGGAAGGATAATTTATTAAAACCTCCTCTATCTCTCTTGGATAGATATTAATTCCTTTTGAGATAATCAAATCTTTCTTTCTATCAACTATATAAATAAACCCTTCTTCATCCATCTTTCCTAAATCCCCAGTTTTAAGCCATCCGTTTATAATAGTCTCACTCGTAGCCTCCGGTCTGTTTAGATACCCCATCATAACGTTATCGCCCTTTACGATAATCTCTCCAACTTCTCCTCTTGGAAGTTCAACCATATCTTCATCAACTATTTTAACTTCAACTCCGGGAATTGCGGGGCCAACTGAGAGAGGCTTTTGTTTATGGGGAAGATTTACAGAAACTACAGGAGACGCTTCGCTAAGACCATACCCTTCAAGAAGTTTGCCTTTTTTAAATCTTTTTTTAAATCTCTTTAAAGTATCTTCTGATAAAGCAGCAGCTCCGCTAACATAGAATTTCACTTTATTGAAAAAATGAAAATACCAAGGAAGCTTGGCTTTGCTAAGAGCGTTATAGACATCGGGAACTCCGGTAAAAATGGTAACTCTTTTTAAGAGAGTCTGTTTTATAATGTTGGAAAAAGGCATAATGGATCTTATTATCACAACTCCGCTTCCAAAAAAAAGCGGCATCAAAACAGTAACCGTTAAAGTAAAAGAGTGAAACATTGGCAAATATACAATGAATCTATCTTTTGGAGTAATCTTCATAAGTTTGCTTATTCCATAAATATTTGCAAAAATATTTTTATAGCTAATCATAGCCCCTTTTGGTTTTCCGGTAGTTCCGGATGTATAGATAATTAAAGCCAAATCATCTATTTTTGGTTTATGGTGGATTATTTCGTGAGATTCCAAATTGGATAAAATCTCTTTAAAAGAGATATTATTCTCATCAAGAGAGATTCTCTCCCCTTCCCATATAATCTTTTCAATCTTACTCTTTTCTATTAGATTTTGCGTATTTTTAGCAAATTTTGAGGAAGAGACTAAAATTTTAGCCTCACAATCATTTAAAATATAAGCTATCTCATCCTCTTTTAAAAAAGTATTTATAGGAACCGCCACAGCTCCGAGCTTTGTGGAAGCAAGCAGGGCTATTACAAACTCCAAAGAGTTAGCCACTACCAAAGCTACTTTGTCCCCTTTTTTTACTCCAACAAACTCCAAAAATCTTGCAAAAGTATCGACTTTCATTTTAAGTCTGTAAAAGTCGATTTTTTTATTGTCTATAAAATAGGCCGTTTGGCTTGGAGACTCTATAGCATGTTTTGTTAAAACTTCATAGAAATTATTATATTTATAATCAAACATAGGCCGCCTCTCTCCATTTTTCTTAATTCTATTGAAAATCAACTTAACGATTTTTGAGAGGAGGCCTAAAATTTAAATTGTATCTCTTTGAGGATTGATTTTACTCATTCCCTCTTTCATTGAGAGATAACTGTTTAAAGCGGCTATATAAGCCCTCGCGCTTGCAAGCATAGTATCTATGCTAAGTCCATGGCCGATTACGGCCGGTTTTTCCTCTTCAAAAACTACTTTTACAACAACTTTCGCAAGAGCGTCTTTACCTTGAGTTACAGCGTTTACTCTATAATCTTTCAAAAGCCCTTTTATCTTACTTATTCTGTCTATCGTTTTAAAAATAGCATCAATTGTTCCATCGCCTATGGCCGCATCTGTTATCTCCTCTCCTTCATATCTTATGGTTACAGCAGCGCTTGGAACTCCTCCCGTGCAGTCGCTAAGCTGAAGCCTAACCAATTCGTAAACTTGAGGAATTTTTACTATCTCATCCGCAATCAATGCTCTTATATCATCGTCAAATATCTCTTTTTTCTTATCGGCAAGCTCTTTGAATCTAACAAACGCCTCATCTATCTCCTCATCGCTTAAAGTATATCCCAAATCCTCTATCTTCTTTTTAAAAGCATGCCTTCCGGAATGTTTTCCTAAAACTATGGCGTTTTGATCAAGACCTATATCTTCGGCTCTCATTATCTCGTAAGTTTCCTGATGTTTTAAAACGCCGTCTTGATGAATTCCGCTCTCGTGAGCAAAAGCGTTTTTGCCAACTATCGCTTTATTTGGCTGAGGAATGATTCCGGTTATGTTGGAGACAAGCTTGCTTGTTGGATAAATCTCTTTTGTATTTATGTTTGTATCTATATTTTTAAAGATATCTTTTCTTACCTTTATAGCCATTACCACCTCTTCCAAAGCAGCATTTCCTGCCCTCTCTCCAAGACCGTTTATCGTGCACTCAATCTGTCTTGCTCCGGCTAAAACGCTTGCTAACGAATTTGCTACAGCCAATCCCAAATCGTTATGACAGTGAACTGACAAAATGGCTCTATCTTTTACAAAATCTTTAAGCTCTCTTATCATAGCCTCCATCTCTTGAGGAAATCTGTATCCAACAGTATCTGGAATATTTAAAGTGGTAGCCCCGGCTTTAATCACTTCGTCTAAAATCTCTTTTAAAAAGCCCATATCGCTTCTTCCGGCATCTTCGCAGGAAAATTCAACATCATCGGTGAAAGTTTTTGCATACTTTACCGCTTCTATAGCCTTTTTTACAACCTCATCGGGTGTCATTCTCAATTTATATTTCATATGAATGGGACTTGTGGCTATAAAGGTATGAATTCTTCTATATTTAGCCCTCTTTATAGCTTCTCCGGCTGCTGTGATATCCTTCTCCAAAGCCCTTGCCAAAGAGCATACCACGCTTTTATCCACAACTTCGCTAATTCTCTCTATAGCTTCAAAATCTCCTCTGCTTGCTGCGGCAAATCCCGCTTCTATAATATCCACTCCCAATTTTTGCAACTGCAAAGCTATCTGAACCTTCTCTTCCACATTCATGGAAGCTCCGGGGCTTTGCTCTCCGTCTCTTAAAGTAGTATCAAAAATTCTTATTATATCTTTTGACATATCCATATCCTTAATTAATTTTTATTGATTTTATAAAGTTTTTCATCAAAAATGAGTTAAATTGATTGATAAAAAATGAGGAATTAAAGTGAGAGCAGCAGGAGAGAGTTTTTTATTTCTATTTTAGGCAAAAATTTCAAAGATTTAAATATAGCGTCTTCAAATTCATTACGCTTTCTCATCGTCTCTCCTTTCTTTTTAATCAAAAGCTATTATACAATAAAAAATTATTATTTACCTCTCTTTTTTAAAACAAAATGATAAAATCCCCTGATCACTCCGTATAAAACATAAAAAGTGGAAGCGGTAAATAAAGCGATAGCGGGATTTAGATAGATTAGAGAAAATATCAAAATCATAAGTATCAAAACTTTTCTTACATTTGTTTTTTTGAAATCTATCTTTTTAAAACTAGGATACCTGATATTGCTTACCATTAAAAGAGAAATTATAAATATGTTTATTAAAACTAAAAAATTAAAAAAAGAACTTCCTATTTGAAGAGCTACTAAAACCCAAGAGACGCTAAAGATGGCAGCTGTTGGAATAGGAAGCCCGATAAATACGGAAGGCTCTATGTTTGCTGAGGTTACATTAAATCTTGCAAGCCTTATCGCCCCAAAAACCACATACATAGCAGCAGCTAAAGAGCCAAATTTCCCATACGCTTCTCCAAAAGAGAAATAAAAAAACATCGAAGGAGCCACGCCAAAAGAGACAATATCGGCCAAAGAGTCAAATTCTCCTCCAAATTTGCTTGTAGTTTTGGTAAATCTTGCAATCCTTCCATCCAGCCCGTCAAAAATCAAAGCCAAAAATATAAACCCGGCCGCTTTATGAAAATTTCCAGCAGCCGAATTTATAATGGAGATAACTCCGACAAAAATACTTCCGGCAGTAAAAATATTTGGAAGTAGATAAATTAGATGAAGACGGTTATCTTTGCTCATCTTTTTCTTGCTTTTTCTCACTCTCTTGAGACTTTACGCTTTTTTTACTCTCTTCAATATCGCTGTTTTCCGCCTCATGCTCTACAATGCGGCTCTCCATTCCCATCTCTTCTTCATAATTTTTTATAATCTCTACAACCTTTTTGCCCTCTATCGTCTCCTCTTTAAAAAGACACTCAACTATTCTCTCAATAGCGCCTTTATAATCTTTCAAAAGGGATTTTACATGCTCATATCTTTGGTCAAGGAAACTTTTTATATACTCATCCATCTCCTCGGCCATCTTTTCGCTATACTCTTTTGTAGTGCCTCCAGGAAGAAAGAGATTTTGCTGCTTTTCAAGCACCATAAGCCCAGCAACTTCGCTCATTCCATACATGCTTACCATATTTCTTACAATATCTGTAGCTCTCTCCAAGTCGTTATAAGCTCCGGTGGAGATTTCTCCTATAAAAATCTCTTCTGCCGCTCTTCCTCCAAGAAGCACGTCAATTTCCGCTACAAGCTCATGCTTTTGCATAAGATATTTATTCTCTTCTGGAGTATTTAGAGTATATCCAAGCGCTGCAAGCCCTCTTGGAATGATAGAGACTTTTGAAACTTTCCTTGCTCCTTTGGTAACTTCGGCAACCAAAGCGTGCCCGCTCTCATGATAAGCTACGATTTTTTTCTCTTTTGGATTTATTCTTCTGCTCTTCTTCTCAAGTCCCGCAATAGCTCTCTCCACAGCCTCTATCAAATCGGCTTGATGGACTCTGTCTTTATTTTGTCTTCCGGCAAGCAAAGCAGCCTCGTTTATAATATTGGCAAGATCGGCTCCGGCAAGTCCCGCCGTTAATCTTGCAATCTCTTCTAAATCCACATCATCTGCTATCTTTATATCTTTGATATGCACTTTTAAAATAGCCACTCTTCCCTTGAAATCTGGCTTGTCAACAAGAACCTGTCTATCAAATCTTCCCGGTCTAAGCAAAGCTGGATCCAAAACTTCCGGTCTGTTTGTGGCGGCTAATACAATAACCGGAGATTTATCGGAGCTAAATCCGTCCATCTCGGCAAGAAGCTGATTTAGAGTCTGCTCTCTCTCATCATTGCCGCCTATCGAACCGGCTGCGGCTCTGCTTTTTCCTATAGCGTCTATCTCGTCTATAAAAATTATGGAAGGAGCCTCTTTTTTTGCCTGCTCAAACAGATCTCTAACTCTTGCGGCTCCAACTCCCACAAACATCTCTATAAAACTTGAACCGCTAACGGAAAAAAACGGAACGTCCGCTTCTCCGGCAACCGCTTTTGCCAAAAGAGTTTTACCGGTTCCGGGAGGTCCTACAAGCAAAACTCCTTTTGGAATTTTAGCCCCAAGCCTTATATATCTCTCTGGATGTTTTAGAAAATCGACTATCTCTTTTACCTCCTCTTTTGCCTCCTCAACTCCGGCTACATCGTCAAATTTAACTTTGGGCTTTTCGGAATTTACAAGCTTTCTGCTGCTTCCCATTCCCAAAATTCCGCCGCCCATATTTTTTTGCATTCTATTTGCCAAAAACATCCAGATAGCAAAAAATATAAATATAGGAAGAACCCATGAAAAAAATATCTCCGTTAGCCAGTTGCTCTCACTATATCCGCCATAAGGAATATGTTTTTGCTCCAAAAGAGGAATTAGGGTAGTATCTCCGTTTACCTTCTTTGCGATATAAATAATTTTAGCGCCATTTTGATTGCTTACGGCCTTAATAGTTGTCTGCCCTATAGCAACATAATTTACTTTATTATCTTTTATAAGCTCTTTTAACTGGGAATAGCTTATCTCTTTTGTAGAGGTTATCATCCCAGAACTCATAGATGAACCGCCTTGAGAAAGTCCGCTTCCAGCCTGCGGTCCTAAAACCGATTTAAAAATCAAAATGATAATAATCGAAAAAATTGCAAACACTAAAAGCGGATTGTCATTAAAAAAATTATTATTTTTCTTATTTTTATTGTTTCTTCTTTTAGCCATCGACTACCTTTTAAACTTTTTTTAGAACGAAAGTTATCCATTCGTTCTTTTTTATTCTCGCAATTGTATCAAAATTATCAAAACTTTTTATTACACTTTGCTCATATCTCTCAAGTATTCCAGAAAGTATCAAATATCCTCCGCTCTTTAAAGCCCTTTTCAAATCTTTTGAGAGCATAATCAAAATATCGGCAATAATATTTGCTATCACCACATCATAATACTCTTCTTTAGCCTTATTTACCGAACCTATCCAAGCTTTGTTAAAAGATACCTTATTTACAGAAAAATTCTTTTTTGCACTCTCAATGGCTAATGGGTCAGTATCGCAAATATCGACCAACGCCCCTTTTTTAGCCGCAGCTATTGCCAATATCCCGCTTCCGCACCCGACATCCAAAACCTTATCATCTTTTTTTACATAATCCTCTATCGCTTCAAGAGAAGAGCTTGTAGTTTCATGATGGCCTGAGCCGAAAGCTAAGGCCGGATCTATTATTATGTCGATGGCATCACTTTTTGGAGGAATCCATGAAGGGTGAATATAAAAGGATTTAACTTGTATGGGAGTTACAGAGTGCTTGTATTTTTCTATCCAGTCTTGGTTTTTCTTTTTCTCAAGCGACATTGCAAATTCAATGCCGCTCTTTTTGGAAAATTCCAACAAAGCCCACTCAATATCTGACAAAGACTCTTCGCTTCTTAAAATTATCTCATTTTTTTTCTCTTCAATAGCCTCGTTAAAAAGGGCTAAAACCAAATCTAATACAATATCTTTATATTTCTCATCAAATCCGATTTTCAGTTCATAAAAATACTCTTTCATCTATCCTTTAACCGAGAACATCTTCAAGCTTCTCCTTTAAAACCTGCGGCGTAAAGGGTTTTACTATATAGTTGTTTACACCCGCTTTCAAAGCTGTAATAACCTCGGCTTTTCCTCCTTCCGTAGTTACCATTATTATAGGCATATCTTCATATTCATCTTTGCTTCTAACTTTCTTTACAAGCTCAAGCCCGTTCATTTCAGGCATATTCCAATCAGTTATTAAAACGTCTATATCTTTATTCTCTTCTAACTGCTTCCAAGCCTCAACACCGTTTTCTGCTTCAACTACCTCTTTGTGCCCAAGTCTTGCAAGAGTGTTTTTTATAATTCTTCTCATTGTCGAACTGTCATCTACAACTAACAATTTCACGATACATCCTTTATACTATTTTTTACTAAGATAATAGTTTTTATTTTTATAAAATCAATATCGTCAATGAGAAGTTAATTTTTAGCGATTAAAAAAGCCTTTTTTAAATCTATCATCCCTTCATAAAAGGCTTTTCCGACAATCACCCCCGCAATCTCTTTGGCTTTTTTTAATTTTTTTATATCTTCAATATCTCTAACGCCTCCGCTTGCTATGGTATCTATTTTAGCTGCTTTGGCAATGCTTAAAGTAAACTCTACGTTTACACCGCTCAAAGTGCCGTCTCTTCCCACATCTGTGCAGATAATTGCCTCAACTCCCGCATTAGCAAACTCTTTTGCAAGATCGGTAGCTTTCATGGAAGATTTCTCAGCCCAGCCCTCTACAGCCACATATCCATCTATTGCGTCTATTCCTACAGCTATGGGATATTTTTTGGCAACCTCTTTTACAAAATCGGGATTTTTTAAAGCAATAGAGCCTAAAATAATTCTATCGATTCCAAGATCGATATATCTTTTTATAGTCTCTTCATCTCTAATCCCTCCTCCAAGCTCCATTTTCAAAGAGGAGTTTTTCCTTATTTTCTCTATAGCTTTTAAATTTTTGGGCTCTCCGGCGAAAGCCCCGTTTAAATCTACAATATGAACCCATCTGCTTCCAAGCTCTTCAAACTTTTTAGCTATTTTCCAAGGCTCTTTAGAGTAAATTTTTGCACTATCCATCAAACCCTTAGTAAGCCTTACGGCCTCTCCGTCTTTTAAATCTATAGCCGGTAATATCTCCATCATAACTCCACAAAATTTCTTATTATTTTAAGCCCGTTATTATGCGATTTTTCGGGATGGGGCTGAATACCAAATATATTATCTTTGCATACCGCGCTTACAAACTCATATCCGTAAACGCTTTTTCCAATTACATATCTCTCATCGCATACAGCATGAAAACTGTGAACGAAATAGAGATAGAAAGCTTTTGGCAAACCTTCAAAAAGAGGTGTCTCTTTTTGAACAAAAAGCTCATTCCATCCCATATGAGGCACCTTAAGAGGAGTTTTAAATCTGCTTTTATCAAACGCAACTACTTCCCCCTCTATCAATGAAAGCCCCTTGTGCTCTCCAAATTCATAGCTTTTTTCAAAAAGAAGCTGCATTCCAAGACATATTCCAAGCAAAGGTTTGCCGCTTTTTGCAAACTCAATAACCGCATCCCCCATTCCGCTTTTTTCTAAATGGTTCATAGCATCCCCAAAAGCTCCGACTCCCGGCAATAAAATCTTATCAAAATTTTTAACTTTTTCAGGATCGCTTACTATCTGCACACTCTCGCCAGCTTTTTTAAAAGCATTCTCCACGCTTCTTAAATTTCCCATATTATAATCTATTACGGCAATCATCCCTCTTTTACCCTTTTTTCAACATGCTCTCTAAAAACTTCAAAATAGCCTCTATTGCTTGGAAGCAAGTTAGCCATTTTTAAAAGATTATTAAAATAATCCTCTTTTGTAATATTGCCTTTTAAAAGCTCATATTGAATATAGAGCCAATAGGTATTTAAAACATCACTTTCGCAATACTCTCTTATCTTCTCAAATCTGTTTTCATAATAAAGATCCAAAACCTGATCCCCGCTTACCTCATATTTTCCGGGAGCGCCTATTAAAGAGCAGAGAGTATCAAGCTTTAATCCTCTAACCGCTCCAAATTCTGCTATATGATCCATTAAATCCACATGAAATCTGTCAGAATATCTGCTTCTGTAATTATCCCATTTGCTTTTGTTAAAAATGGGATTTTCCTTTTCAAAATAGGAAGGGCAAGAGATATTATACTTCATAGCCCTTATCATAAGCATTGGAATATCAAATGTCCTTCCGTTAAAAGAGACAAGTTTTGGATTATTTTTATCTATAAATGAGAGGAACTCAAAAATCAAATCTTTTTCATTATTAGCTTTTATGGAGCTAACTTTTTTAAAGGAGCCAAAATCATCTGTTATAACGGCCGATATAGCCACAACCTTATGAAAAACGACGGGCAAAAAGGAAGAACCGCTCTCTTCTTCCTGTTTTTTTAAAGCTTTTAAAGAGACCTCTTTGTCATCGCCTTCATATAGAAATACTTTTCTTATTAAATCGGCATCCGGAATAGTTTCACAATCAAAAATACAAATCATAAAACGTATTATAGTCTAATTCCAACTAAAAGTTCTATATTTTAAATTTTCTATTTTGTAGATTTTTACTTTTTTATTTTTCAAAGAGTAAAGTTTTTTGATTGTAAAATATATCAAGATACCTATTACGTCAGCTAAAAAATCTTTTAGACTAAAACTTCTACCAGGTACAAAAAAGAGTTGATAAAATTCAATAAAACCCCCTATAGAAAGCAAAATAAAAATATGCAAAAGGCGATTTTTTATATTATAAGCCTTCTCCAATAAAAATGCCAAAGTTACAAAAGCTACTATATGATTTAATTTATCGTTGAAATTTACTAAAAAATAGAAAAATGGACGATTTTGATATGTAAAATTATGAAAGGATAAATAGAATATAGCGGCTATGATAATAAAAAATAGAATTCTAAAAAAGTTTGACAAATTGTCTCCTTCTTTCTATAATTACAAAAATTTTAAAAGTTATAAGAATATGGATAAATATTATTTCCATAAACAAATTTATTTTACAATTTTTTTTATTAAAGAGCGTTTATGCGTATAGCTATCGTAAAACTATCAGCTTTAGGCGATATAGTTCACTCCATGATAGTGCTTCAATTTATAAAAAAACACTATCCGCACGCTAAAATAGACTGGATAACTGAAGAAGCGTTTTTACCGATACTTCAGAACAATCACGAAATAGATGATATCAAAACTTTAAATTTAAAATCAATAAAAAAACAAAAAAAACTGATAATAAACGAATTAAAAAAAATCAAACTTTATAAAAAAGAGAAATACGATTTGGTAATAGATCTGCAAGGACTTATAAAATCGGCGATAGTAGCCAAAAGCATAGGCAAATTTTGCGTAGGATTTGATAAAAATTCGGCAAGAGAGTCTTTGTCCTCTTTCTTTTATTCAAAAAGCTTTCAAATTCCATATGAAGAGAATGTAATTATACGAAACCTCTCACTTGTAGCGAAAGCTTTGAAATTTGATTTTCAAAAGGAAGAGATTTTAAATAAAAAGCCCTTTTTATTCTATAAATTAAAAGATTTAAAAAGCATCAAAAAATTCATATCATCCCAAGAAAAAAATATTCTTCTTGTAACAGGCTCAAGCTGGCATAGCAAAATATACCCGAAAGAAAAATTTGTAGAGATAGCAAATTCCCTTGATGCAAATATAACTATCTGCTGGGGAAATGAGGAAGAGAGAAAAATAGCAAAATTTATAGCCGAAAATTCCAAAGCTAAAAAACTTCCAAAGTTGAATCTAAATCAATTAAAAGCTATAATTTCACAAAATGATTTGATAATAGGAGCCGATACCGGCCCAACACATATGGCTTGGGCTCTAAATAGAGCAAGCATTACGATATTTGGCCCTACGCCAAGTCAAAGAAATACTTTTTTAACACCGATAAATCAAATAGTAGATTGCCAAAAAAGCATCAATCCAAAAAAGATAAATAGGAATGATTTTTGCATAAAGAACATAGATCCAAAGATAATAATCAAAAAGGCTGAAAAGTTGCTCTATGGATAAGATTTACTACTCCTCTTTTATTGCTTTTCAATATCTTGTAAAAAAAACTCCTCTATTTCTACAAACGCCTATTTTAAATCTAATAGCAAATCTGGCATATTTATTTGATGTAAGACATAAAAAAATAGCTTTTATAAATCTTGATTTTGCTTTTAACAACACCTTATCAAAAAAAAGGAAAAAAGAGATAGTAAAGAGATGTTATAAAAATTTAGTCTATAATTTAGCGGATTTCATTAAAAATCAGGGAATTTCAAAAGAGGAGCTTTTAGAAAAGGTAGAGGTAAAAAACGAACATTTCATAAAAGAGGCGATAAAAAGAAAAGAGAAGATTATTTTCATAACTGCCCATTACGGAAACTGGGAACTTACGGGATTATTTGTAGGAGCGTTTTACGGGCCTCTTACAATTGTAGGAAGAAGGCTTGATTCAAAAGTTATGGATAAAATCCTAACAAAAAATAGAGAACAGTTTGATATAAAACTGGTTGACAAAATGGGAGCTATGAGAAGCTTGATAAAAGATATGAAAGAGGGAAGAAGAATCGGTCTATTGGTTGATCAAAATACGGCTACAAATGAGGGGGAACTTATAAAGTTTTTTGACAAAGAGGCAAGACACACTCCAGCTGCTGCGCTTCTTGCAAGAAAGTTTGATGCGGTTATAATTCCGGTTTTTATTGAAACAGATGATTTTAAAAAATATAGATTGACATTTTATGAACCGATAAAAACAAAAAAGAGCCAAAATCAAAAAGAGGATATTTTACAATCTATTCAAGCTCAAGCCGACATCACAGAAAAAGTAATCAAAAAAAGACCCGAGGAGTGGTTTTGGTTTCATAAAAGATGGAAGAACAGATATGAAGAGATCTACAAATAAATTATCTATTGTTTTAATTACTCTAAATAGCCAAAAGTATTTAAACAAAACGCTATCTTCATGCTCTTTTGCGGATGAAATAGTGGTGGTAGATAGTAACTCAAAAGATAAAACGTTAAAGATAGCAGAAAAATTTAACGCAAAAATATATATAAGAGATTGGCAAGGCTTTGGGAAACAGAAACAAACAGCCGTAGATCTTGCTTTAAATGATTGGGTCTTTGTAATAGACAGCGATGAAGTAATAAGCGATAGCTTACGAAAAGAGATTGAAAATATTCTAAAAAATCCTCTCTCAAAAGCCTACTTTGTTCCAAGATTAAACTATTTTTTTGGAAAACCAATAAAGAGATGCGGATTATATCCAGATTACACAATAAGACTATTTAACAGAAAATTTGCCAAATTCACCGAAGATGAAGTGCATGAAAGAGTAGTTTTAAAAAAAGGAGAAGCTTCATATTTAAAAAATCCGCTTATTCATTTTGCTTACGAGAGCATTGAGCAGTTTATAGAAAAGCAAAACAGATATTCAACACTAAACGCAAAAAAGAGCATAATAAAAGCCATATTTAACCCTTACTGGACATTTTTCAAACTCTACTTTTTAAAACTCGGTTTCTTGGAAGGGTGGAGGGGGTTTGTCATATCAAGATTATACGCTCAATACACTTTCTGGAAATATTCTAAAAAGAGTTTATAAAAATATGCAAAAATTAAAAAGCTTTCTATCGATTGAGAATCTTAACAAAATAGCAAACTATAGTTTCATTATATACGGCTTCCTCCTTCCTTTATCAAGAGCGGCAATCTCTTTCTTTTCTATTTTAATATTTGCAATATGGATTCAAAAATTAATAAGAACAAAAGATTTTTCAATTTTTAAAGAAAAAGCGGTCATATTTTTCTATCTATTTTTGATATTTAGCGCTTTGTCTCTTTTGTGGGCAAATCCCAAATATTTAGGATTTGGGCTTGATATTTTAAGAAAATATATGTATCTTTGGGCTTTTCCAGCGTTTGCCGATTTGATAGATAAAAAACATGCAAAACTCGCTCTAAAAGCTTTTGTTTTGGGAGTTGCAACAAGCTCTCTTATATCTTACGGAATATTTTTTAAAATTATAGAAATTCCAGGAGTCAATCCAAATAACCCCTCCCCTATTATGCATCATATAGTATATAGCATTTTTTTATCTTTCACCGCCGCTTTGCTGCTTTATAGAATTTTAAATAACAAATTAAATAATAAAAAGAGATTTTTAGATATCGCTCTTTTCCTTTTGATAAGCGGAAATCTATTTTTAATAAACGGAAGAACAGGACAGGTTGGATTTATATTCGCAATTGTTTTAGTTAGCTATCTTCATTACAGATTTTCTCTAAAAACCGCCGCAATATCTATTTCTCTGCTTTTTGCCATACTCTTTGGAGCTTACTATTTAAGCGATAATTTTCACAAAAGAGTTCAAAAAACTTTTCACAACACAATAGATGCCATAGAAAATGAAAACTATTATGAAAGTGTTGGACAGAGAATCGGAGCTTGGATAATAACAAAAGATATGCTAAAAAAACATCCATTTTTAGGTTATGGAATAGGAAGCGAAATGCCAGCTTTCTATCAATACACAAAAACAGATCATAAGTACAGATTCTATAAAGAGCTTGGCTTTCCCCATATGCACAGCCAATATCTTCAAATAGTTTTGCAAATTGGTATAATAGGGCTCTTTATATTTTTGCTTTTTATCTATTTTCTTTTTAAAGCCGATACGAAAGAGAAGGAAATTAGAGATATAAAATATATATTTTTGACAATCTATCTGCTTGGATTTTTCACAGAACCCTTAATTTCACACAGAAATTTCTCCATGGGGCTTTTTGCTTTTTTGGCCGGAATAATTTTAGTATTTTCAAAAGAGAGAAAAGTTGATTGATAAAATATATTTTATAAGACAAAAATACACACCGTTTGGAGGAGCGGAGAGATATTTAAAAAGACTTGCAAAAGAGCTTGAAAAGTTAAATATCGAGTATGAAATAATAAATCTAAAAGCTTTTAAATTTCTGCCTTCATGGATTAAAGCAATTCTTTTTAATATTCAGGTATGCAAAAGAAAGAAGGGATTTTATTTTTCATTAGACAGGATATCATGCCCAGATATTTATAGAGCAGGCGACGGAGTGCATAGAGCATTTTTAAAAACCAAAAAAAGAAAATTAAATCCTTTAAATCCAATCTATTTATATCTTGAGAAAAGAGCTTTTAAAAACGCAAAATACATAATAGCAAATTCCAATATGGTAAAAAGAGAGATTATAGATGAGTATAAAATAGATCCAAAAAAGATAGAGGTAATATACAATGGAATTGAAATTGAAAATTTTGATGAAAAAAAAGCAAAAGAGAAAATAGCAAAACAATTTAATCTTGACAGCTCAAAAAAAATAATCCTTTTTGTAGGAAGCGGATTTGAGAGAAAAGGAGTTTTTGAATTTCTTGAAATTTGTTCACATATAAAAACCCCTTTTTACGCTTTTATAGTGGGAAAAGATAAAAATATGAAAAAATATCAAACTTTGGCAAAAAAGATGAATCTATTAAATCACATATTTTTCACGGGAGAGAGAAAAGATGTGAAGGAATTTTATGCAGCTTCCGATATATTTCTTTTTCCAACAAAATACGAACCATTTTCCAATGTTGTTTTAGAGGCTATGAGTTTTAAAAATGCCGTAATTACGACAATTTATAACGGTGCAAGCGAAATACTAAAAGAGGAATTTATTATAAGAAATTCTAATAATAAAAAGATAGTTGAAAGAATAGAAAAACTATTAAATGACGAAAATTATCTAAAAGATGTGAAAAATCACAACTTTGAGGTAGCGAAAAAATTCTCTATGGAAAAAAATGCAAAACTAACTATTCAACTTGTGAAAAAGGCTGTGAAAAAAAGATGAAAATTTTCATAGAAATTCCCACATGGCTGGGAGATTGCGTGATGTCCACCCCAGCAATAGAAAACATTGTGAAAAAGTATCCAAATGCCAAACTTACTCTTTTTGGCTCACATATTTCAACCGAGACTCTAAAACATCATCCAAATGTAGAAAAAATCATAGTTGATACAAGTAAAAGCAAAAGCTTTAGAATTTTTCATTTAATAAAAAAGATAAAAAGTTTTGAAAAATTTGATATCGCTTTTAGTTTTAGAAGCTCTTTTGCCTCTAAAATATCTCTCTTTTTTTTGAAAGCTGAGAGAAAATTTCAATACAATAAAAAAGCTTTCAGCGGCCATCAGGTTCAAAAATATGTCTCTTTTG
>JALVCR010000281.1 GCA_027009865.1 Campylobacterales bacterium | reverse complement strand
TCTTTTAGAAACGATTATCTGATAATAGGCATACACGATATGATTTATAAAGTTTTTAAAAGAGATGATTTTAAGGTTACCGCTTTATCTTATGACCTTGAGAAACTAAACAGACTCTTTTTAAATCTTCAAATAATTTTTTGGCAAATCAATACCTATAAAGATAGAGAGGGAAATTATCTCTTTTTAACTTGGCAAAATGATTGGCAGGTTAGGCTTTTGAAATCTTTAAGAGAGGGGGAGGATTTTAAAAAGGCTCTTTTAAATTTAAAACAAGATGAGCTTTTGAAGCCATGCAATATGAGTTTTTCAATGATTTATTCAAATATTTTATATATTATTGAAAAAATTATAAAAGAGAGGGGAGGAGAGCCAAGGGAGATAGGCGTAAATGTTCTAAAAAGCTTAGCTCTCTCTCCCTTTTTATAGATTCAAAAGAGAGTTTAGCTCCTCTTGAACTTTTTTTAGCTTCTCTTCACTCTCTTTTAGGTTTTTTCTGTTTTGCTCTACTACATTTTTTGGGGCATTTTTTACGAAATTTTCATTTGAGAGCATTTTGTTTAGTTTTTCTCTCTCTTTTTCCAATTTGGTTTTAAGTTTTGATAATCTGTTGATTATCGGTTTTAAATCTATATTTTCAAGAGGGATAAAAATTTGAAGATTATCCGAAACATCGGTTGCGGCATTTTTGATTTTGGAATCGGTAAACTCTATGTTCTCTACTTTTGCCAATGATTCTATAAAATGTTTATATTTTGAGATATCTATGTTTGAGTCGTTTTTGATATAGGCTTTGCTGATTGTTTTGTTTGCCAAATCTATATTGGCTTTAGCTCTTCTTATATCTATGATAGCCTCTATAATTAATGAAAATACCCTCTCTATCTCTTCATCTCTCTCTTTAATTTCGGGATACTCTTTTATCATAATCGATTCATTGTTTTCCAAAGTAAGAGCGCTTAGCTCCTGATATAGATATTCGCTGATAAAAGGCATAAAGGGATGAAGAAGTTTCATAGCCTCTTTATAGATGCTTCCAAGCTCTTTTACGCTCTCTTTTTGCGCTTTGCTAAGCTCTATTCCCCAGTCGCAAAACTCTCCCCACAAAAATCTGTAAATCGCAGTAGCTGCGTCGTTGAATCTGTAGAGATCTAAATTTTCTCTGACTTCCTTTACGGCATTTTGAAATCTGCTTAGCATATATTTTCCAAGTTCGCTCTCTATTTTAATATCTTTTAAATCATCAAATTTTTCGTAATTTAAAAGCAAAAATCTTGCAGCGTTGTAGAGTTTGTTTGTGAAATTTCTGCTAAGCTCAAGTTTATCTTTGCTAAGTTTTATATCTCTTCCCTGAACCGCCAAAACTGCAAGAGTAAACCTTAAAGCATCGGCGCTGTATTCTTCTATCGTATCGAGAGGGTCTATTACGTTTCCTCTCGATTTGCTCATTTTATGCCCCTCTTCGTCTCTTACTAAAGCGTGAAGATAGATGTCTTTAAAGGGGACATCTTTCATAAAATGAACCCCAAAAAACATCATCCTCGCAACCCAGAAAAAGAGAATGTCAAATCCGGTAATAAGAAGGGAGTTTGGATAGAAATCTTTAATATCGTTTTCTTGCCATAAAGTTCCTTTTCCAAAATCTCCGTTTCCCCATCCAAGAGTCGAAAAAGGCCAAAGACCGGAGCTAAACCAGGTATCTAAAACATCCGGATCTTGATAGATGTTTTTGCTTTTGCATTTTGGGCACTCTTTTGGATTATCC
>JALVCR010000280.1 GCA_027009865.1 Campylobacterales bacterium | reverse complement strand
ATTTTATGAAGCGAAGATATTTTTTAAAAATGCCTTTGGGTTTAGGGATTTAGCTTTCGAAGAGATGAAAAAGTATAATAAATCATATCTGCTCTCTTTGGCTAAATCGCTTGTAAAAAGAGAAGAACTCTCTTCTTTTAACGAGTGGAGCGCTCCGGGAATAAGGGCACAGCTTTTAAATAAAAAGAGTTTAGAGCTTGTGCAAGATTTTGTAGTAGAGAGAAATAAAAACACTATTCACGTTTTAAATGCCGTATCCCCTGCTTTTACCTCCTCCATTCCCTTTTGCGAATGGATAGTGGAGGAGTATTTTAATACTTTATAAACCCCTTTTGGGTAGAATTGAATTTTAAAATTTTATAAAAGGATTTGAATGAGACTAATTAAACTTTTGTTTGCCGCTTTATTGATTTTCTCTATCTCTTTGAGTGCAAAAGAGGAGCAAAACAGCTCTAAAGCTAATTTGCAAAAACAGAAAGAGGAGAAATATCCAACATTTACTCTAAAGGATATTTTCGGAAAAAGTTATAAGATAAAAGCTGTTAAATGGGGGCTTACTTTTCCAAGTATGAAAGAGAAAGCTGTCGCCGTTTTGATGTTTGGAAAGCATTGTCCTCCGTGTTTGAAAGAGATTCCTATGTTAGTTGAGCTTAAAAAGAAATATAAAGGAAAATTTGAAATTTTGGCTCTTCAGGTTCAAGAGAAGATGAATGAAAAGGAGGCTAAAGCTTTCTATAAAGCCCATAATATGAATTATGTGATGATTCACGGAAGAGATTTTATGGATTTTATCTACTATTTTGCAAGAAAGAGCGGATGGAGGGGTATGGTTCCATATATTTTAATTTTTGATAAAGAGGGACATATAAAATATTCTAAAATTGGAGAATCAAACAAAGAAGAGATAGAAAATGCTATAAAAAGTATTTTAGAACCTAAAAAAGAGGCTAAAAAGAGTTCAAAATAGAGCGCTTTTGCGCTTTATTTTACGATTTTAACCTCTTTTTTTGAAAGGCGTATCGCTTTTTTAATCTCATCTCTTTTTATATAGTAATAGTTTCTTCCTTTATATAAAATATCTCCTCTAAACTTTGTGCCCGATACTTCAAATATTTTGTTTTTTTCTCTAAAAATCTGCTCTCCTACATATTTTCCAACTGGCTTATATAGAGTGGAAGCAAAAAGTATTAAAAGTATTATATAAAATGTATCAAAAAATTTTGAAAGTTTGCTATAAAGCATTAAATAGCCAAACAAAAGAGAGAGGGCTATTATTAAAAATATGTTTTGATTGTCTATGAAAATGACGTTAAAATATTCTCCTATGTTATAAGTATTAAAATAATTTATTTTAAGCCCTATAAAGAGGATGAAATCAAGAAGCGATACAAGAATAAATCCAAAGAGAAACGAAGTAATAATTTCTAAAATCATCTTATTTTTTTTATCCTGTTGTTTGAAATTTTGTAGATTTTAGAGGGGGAAGAAGAATTAAATCCTCTTTTATCCTCTACGATAATATCGGCATTTTCCAAAGCGAAGTTAATTTCAAATTTCTCCCCGCTTCTGTTTGCGGAAGTGGAGTATAGCCATTTAAATCTTTTCAAAAAGTTATAAAAATCTTTATCAAATACGACTCTTACAGCTTTGCTGTTTTTATAAATAAAAGTTGCCTTTTTCTCTCTTCTAACTCTTTTTTTAAATTTTTTTGGAACTCTGGATAGAGTTTTTAAGGTTTTAAAATCGTAAGCATTTATTAAAAAAGGCTT
>JALVCR010000279.1 GCA_027009865.1 Campylobacterales bacterium | reverse complement strand
ATCCCGCAAGTGCGAGCGATCAGCCAAAAACCAAAGGAGTTTTTGAGGGAAACAGCAATCTTTTGCTTGATATAATAAAGTGTTTTAATGCCGGAATAGATTATGCGGGGAAACCGTTTTTTGAAAAACCCAAAAAAATATATCCTTTTGCCGTCTCAAATGCTTATTCCAAAAATTCAAAAAATATTTTAAAGAAAATGATTCAAAAAATCGAGCACGGAGCTTTTGGAATCATTACTCAGCCAGTTTACGATATAGACAATGCCAAACTTTTAATAGAGCTTTTTGAAAAAGCTAAAAAAGAAGCTGCCGTAAAACAAAACGAGCCGGTTTTGATTTTCGGTTTTTTCCCGGTTGTAAAACTTAGAACCGCTCAGTTTCTAACGTCCCACGTTCCGGGAGTCTATGTGCCTAAAATGTGGGTTGATAAGCTGTATAAAGCCAAAAAAATCTCTGATGAGGAAGAGGAGAGAGTTGGATTTGAGCTTAGTTTGGATACCTTTTTGAAACTCTACCGATTTCACCCCAAAATTCATCTAATGACAGCCAATAACTTCTCTTTGGCAAAAAAATTACTTGATATTATCTGAGGATTATGAAAGAGGAGGACTTAACTACTCTTTTATAATCTCTATTTCCATATCAAAAGGATTTTCGAGTCTGTTTATGCACTCTTTTGAGAGATAAAGCTCTTTTGGAGATAAAATTTTTAAATGTTTTTTCTCCAAAATAAATTTTAAATTCTCTTTTTGGAGTGTTTTGGTTAAACATTTTGAAAGAGCAAGCATAAAGCTTAGAGCGTTTAGGGTATCTTTATCAGAAAATAGGGGAGAGTAGAATTTCAAATCCTCTTTTGATAAAAGCTTTTTCCCCTGATATTTAACCGTTAGGGCTATTATGGCTTTCTCTTTATGAGAAAAGCCGTAATTTAGACTGTTTAGAATAATATAATAAGCATTTTTATTATTTGAAAAAAAGTTGATAGCTATTCCGATAGAGGAGAGTTTTGCCGAGATTGATAGAAGATTTTTATAATTTTCATCCAGTTGGTGGACAGGTTTTAGAGTATCAAAAATTTTATTTGCTATTTTAGCCGTTAGATTGTCGGCTTTTTCAAAATATGAAAATTTATCTCTTAGGGTTCTTACATCTACGTTGAAATTTAGAGGGAATTTATGGTTTGAATTTCTTAAAAGATCGCACAAATATACTCCCTCTCTAACTCCAGCTCCGCTTGTTATAACCCTCTCAATGCCAAGATATTCTAAAATAGTTGAAAATATTAAAGCTCCTTCTCTTATCGTATCGATTCTGTCCTTTTTTATACCTATTTTTCTTAACTCTTTTGGATTTGAAATTTTATATAGCTTTTTTATTTTTTTTAGATTATTTTCTGTTTCATACTCAAAAGAGTGGAGAGTGAAAATAGGGTAGTTTTCGGGAATCAAAGTTTTTGATATGGCTCTTATGCTTCCGCCTATTCCTATTGCCGTTTTACATTTTAAATTTGAAGATATTTTAGAGAGTTCTCTTTTTATATAATCTTTTGCCTCTTCTATTTTTCCTTTATTTAAGAATAACTCTTTTACTCTTATCGTTCCTATTTTAAGGGAATAGGTTTTTATAATTTCCCCGTTTTGTAATAGGGCAAATTCCGTGGAACCTCCCCCGATATCTATCGTAATTGCGCATTTTTGTTTATAAATTAGATTATTTGCGGCTACCGCTCCAAAATATGCCTCTTTTTCTCCGTCAATTACTTTTATTGAA
>JALVCR010000278.1 GCA_027009865.1 Campylobacterales bacterium | reverse complement strand
TAACAAATAATAATAATAATAATATGGACGAGATACTCAAAAAAATTAAATAATAAATATTTTCAATACAAAAACCCAAAGAGCCAAAGTGGAATCTTATTGCCAAAGCCAATTTCTATATCATCAGCTGCTACAAAACTATTTTCTATATCTTTAATCTGATTAAACCCTTTATTTTTGCCGCCAATTTCGAAGAGATATTTATCATCAATCAAGAAATCTCCTTTTTTAGGAATATTAACTGTGTGCATAACCATTAAAAAAGCAGCAAATGCAGTTTCTCTGACAGTTTCGATATTTGTATTTGGACAATAACTATAATTTAAATTTGGATTATTTAAATATATTTTATCAGGTTTAGAAAAAATGTTATCACCTTTAGCTTTAGCCCTTATTACATTCAAAATTTTACCTTTATGCATATAATCTAAATAAAGATACAAAGTATCTCTGTCTATTCCAATTTTGGAGCTTAACTCTTTGATATTCAGTTTAAACGGGCTTGAGTTGCAAATAAGTGCTACTAATTTTTTTAAATTTACGACATTTTCATATTTTATCTTAAAAATTGAAGGAATATCCACCTCTATGACAGTGTTTACCGTTTCATTTAATTTTATTTTATATTTGCCCGGATTATCAAAGTAAAAAGGATAATAACCAAATTTAAGATATTCGCTCCAATACTCAAAAGGTTTTATTTGCTCTATTATCTCAAATGCAATATCGGTATGGTTTTTTAATATCTCTTCTAATGAATAGCTTTTTAAACTGGTGCCTGTTTTAAATTCTAAAAACTCCCTAAAGCTTAATCCGCTGACTCTGTAAACAATTGCCCTTCTGCTTAAATCTGCTTTAGAGTGTTCAAGTTTAATTGCTGATGAACCGGAAAATATAACTTTTAACCCAAGCATATCATATATCTGTTTTAACTCTATTTCAAAATTTTTATATTTGTGAATTTCATCAATAGCTAAAACCTTCCCGCCCATTTTATAAAATTCTTTTGCAATTTCCAGCAGTGTAAAATTAGAAAACTCTACATTGTCAGCAGTTATATAAAGCTTTTTATTAAGCGGAATATCTAAATTTTTAAGATAATTTAAAATATAAGTGGTTTTACCAACCCCTCTTGCGCCAATTATGCCAATAAGCTTATCGCGATGGTCAATTAAATTATAAAAATATCTTTTTTTAACATCATTTAAAGAGTTTAAATAAAGTGCTGAGTTTTCAAACAGTATATCAAGCATAACATATCCTGAATTTTTATTGTATTATGGCATAATTTGGATTTTATTCCAAATAATTATAGTTTTTTTTGGAATATATTCCTAATTTTCTAAATTTTCGCCCAGCCGTGCATTTTTCTTGCGGTTAAGATGGAGGTGTTTAAATCAAAATCTATATCGTTTATAGCCACATAGTTTAATCTCTCCAAAAGCTCTCTCTTTTCTTCTTTATAAGAAGATTCTATAGGATAGACTATAACTCCGGCATTTTTCATCATTCTGTATATTTTTCTTAAAAACTCCTCCTCTATCTCTTTTATCTCTTCATAAGGTATATTTATAAATAGAGTATCAAACAGATGAGAGTGCAGATTGTATCTTTTTTTATTCAAAGGAACGTATCTTATGGTTACAAAATCATTTTTTAATTTTTCAAGCTCTTTAAGAGCCTCTTCTTTTGTGCAGGCAATTTCCAAATCAAATTCTCTTTTTACGGCCTCTTTTGCAAGTTCTTTTGAAAATTTTAAAGAGTTGGAAAA
>JALVCR010000277.1 GCA_027009865.1 Campylobacterales bacterium | reverse complement strand
GGAGCCGGATTTGCAATAGCAAAAGCTTTCTCAAACACCAAATTAGACAGTGCGATAGCCCAATATCTAATTCAAATAGGAGATATAAATCCTTATTTAATTTTACTTTTTATTGCAGCCCTTATAACTTTTACTACCGAAATTACGAGCAATACCGCTCTAACTTCAATAATGCTTCCGGTAATTTACTCTTTTGCCACATCCGAGGGTAGCATTCACAACCCGACACTCTTTTTACTCGTAGCCACAATATGCGCAAGCTATGCTTTTATGCTTCCAATAGCCACTCCGCCAAATGCGATAGCAATGTCTTCAGGGGCAATCAGAATAAAAGATATGGCAAAAATAGGCTTTATTTTAAATATAGCGGGAATCTTATTTATCTCTTTGATAGCTTTTCTATTTTGGAGTAAAGTTTTGTAAAATTAATTTACTTCACTTATCCTTATAATAATTTTAAGATTTATATAGATATAATTTCACGGAAAAATTTTTATAAGGAATGGTAATGAAACTACATATCTCTCTTGTTAGTTCCATTTTTTTGTTAAGCACGGTATTAATTGCTGCGGATACTCCTTCTCAAACAAAGGTTAATGAACTAAATCAAAAACTGCTAAATATGCAAAAGGAGATGGAGAAACTACAAAAACAGCTTAAAAACATGATGAAAAAGCAAAAAAAAGCTGACAAAAAATTAAAAAAAGTATCAAAAAAATTAAATATAGTAAAAGCTCATGATGCTTTTGACAATGTTAAATTTTCTCTTGATTTCAGACCTGCAATAGATAATATTTCTTACAAATATAAATCCTACAAATATAAAGATAAAAAAGGGGTTCATAATCTATCTGGAAAAACAGCTCATAATCCCTCTTTGCTTACTACAAGACTCTATCTTAATATGAAAGCAAAACCTACCGAAAACGTAACCTTTTATGGAAAAATCGGTATGTATAGCACTTGGGGTGGAAATAATTTACATTTAGATCCATCCGTTAAAGAATGGGCAGAAAGTTCTAAAGCCACAGATACAATTTTTAGATTAAAAGAAGCTTATGTTACATATACAAATACACTTTTTGACGGTAATTTACCTTATACATTAAGTGCTGGACGCAGACCTTCCACAAATGGTGTTCTTGGAAATTATCGTGAAGGAGATGAGAAGTCCGGTTCTCCGCTTGCTCATATCACAAATATGGAAGTTGATGCAGCAATGGCAATGTTTAAATTTGAACATTATGTCGATTTTATGCCGGGCAGTTATGTAAAATTTGTATATGGACGCGCTCATAACGGTGTCGAACAAGTATATGACGCTGTTTCCGGATATGCCCCTTACGCGGCAAATAAAAGTCTTGGAACAGTAGATGATAAAAACGTTAATTTTTTTGTAATAATTTTAAAAGCATATGATGACGGTCAATATAACTTAATGGCTCAGCATACTACTATTTTTAATACAAAAGGTATGATGGAAGATGGAACAAATAAAAAAGCCGGTGCGGGACGCGCTTATCTTGACGCTATCTCTTTTGAATCAAATGGTATAGGTAATGAAATCAATGAATTTTTGGATAATAGTACATTTTTTGCATCTTTTGCCACTACATATTATGATCCAAACACAGGCTATAAACTTCTTGGCAGAACTCACGGAAGTTATGGATACTCTTATTGGTTTGGTTTTCTTTTCCCGGATATGATCACCGAAAATGGCAAGTTTGGAATTGAATATAATCACGGAAGCAAATATTGGACACCTATGACATGGGCGGAAGATACGGCAATCGGTTCAAAAATTGCAGTCAGAGGAGATGCTTATGAAGGATATTGGAATTTTAATCTTTTTGGAGAAAAAAATTTAAAAGGACAATTAAGATATACGTATCTCCAACACGATTATACGCCAAATATCAGATGCGAAGGATGGGTTGAGCCTAAAGATGTAGATATAGTAGCTCAAGATATAAGATTTTATATTCGCTATATCTATTAATTTTCTCCGCTCCTACACTACTTTAGTAGGAGCGGGATTATTTTAATATCTATATCTTATATACATTCTAATATCTTGAGCTTTCTCAATAGGATTTAATCCCATAGCTCTTGCTTCATCCATACTCATAGGAGTTCCAGAAGCGGTAGCGAAAAATCCTTGACTTCCTGTATAGTCATTATCTATGTAAGTATATCTGATTTGAGCTGTCAGTTTTTTGCCAATTAATCCTTTGGTTAGCCAAAACTCATAAGCATCGCCTCTTGTTGCAAGTTTTGATCCAGCAAGCGTATCTTCAGCATAAGTAAAGCTTCTCCAATATTTGCTTCCATGGTTATACTCTATTCCAACTCTTGCATCATCCATCAATTGACAAGGCCAGTTTAAACCAACATACACAGAGCTTCCGCTTTTTGAATCCGTGCTTCCCAACATATGACTTGGAATATCTACTTGATCTGGCACTCCATCCCCAGTTACATCCATAGGATTTCCTTGAGGGTCAAGATAATACCCTTTATTGCTTCCAGAAGGTCTCGTTTTTGAATAGGCATAACTTATGAAAAATACAGTATCATCCAAAAAGTCGCTTATTCCATCTCCTATACCGTTTGCTATGAAGCTAATTGCTGCTCCATCCATATCTCCCACAGTGCTAAATTTAGGAGCAAACATATATGCATCTCCATCTCTTGCCGGTCCTATAGGATTTGTTATATCAATTTTGTTAGCAAAATCATTTGTTACAAATCCACCTCTTCCCGGAGCAAAACCATACTCAAAACCGATAAGATTAAAAGCTCTAAAAGCAGTAGTTGTAATAGAATATTGTCCATCATTATAAGGAACGAATATAAATCCTGCCAAATCTATATTTTTAGCATCCAAATCTTTTATATAGTTGTTTTGAGTATCCATAAAATCACTATATCTTGTAGTAGCATTGGTTAAACCTCTACCCATACAAAGTTTAAAATACATTCCCGGAATATCTGTAAGATTTTCAAGTTTAAATTTAAAACTCGCTCCGTCAAACTCAGTATTTATTATATGCCCGATTGGAGATTTAGCTTTTTGATCCTCTCTATAGTTTACCAAAAGGCCGTCTGTTGCAGGTCTTCTACCAAAACTTGCCGTCCAAGGAATTCCTGTATTTAGAAAATTGTCTCCCAAATACAGCCAATAAGCTTCTTTGATTCTAAGCTCATTATCTCTTGGAATTTCGTTTACAAACCAATCGAAAGTATCAAATTTCCCAAAACCTTGCATTCCGGTTCTTTGAGCGTTATTTGCGCTTGCTCCATACATTTTGTAATAGCTTATCAAACCTTTAAAAATAAGCTTATCAGTTGGCGCAAACGCCATTCCAAGCCATAATCTATTGGTAAAAATTTGATTCCAATTTTTATCTCCGTTTGCCCTTTCATATCCTATAACATCGTAAGCAGTTCTAAAATCTACATTCCATTTGATATTATCGCCCGCATCGTGAGCTTTAACTTCTCTTATTTGTCTTTTAAGAGATTTTATATTTATCTTCCTTTGAGCTTTTTTCAATTTGGCAACTTCTGCTTTCAGTTTTTCTATTTCAGCCTTCAAATCAATATCTTCGGCACTTAAAGAGACAAAAGAAACTCCCAATAAGATGGGAATTATATATTTTTTCATGACAGCTCCTTTTATAAAAAAATCTAATACTTAATCCTATTAAAAATAGACTTAATTATAACTTAAACAAATAATATTTCTTTAATTAGATATAAATTTCCGTAAAGTTTACTCTTTGGAACGTTTTTTGCTTCCTATTTAAAAAAATAAAAAAAGGCTTCAAATTGAAATTAATATCTCTTTTTTTCACAATTTTTATTTTTGCTACTTATCTATCGGCAGAAAAAATAAAAAATATAGCAAATATAGTGGGAGTAAGAGATAATCAGCTAATAGGCTACGGTCTTGTAGTGGGACTTAGAGGAACGGGAGATGGGAGTTCTTCAAAATTTACACTAAGAGCTTTATCAAATCTTCTATCCACCGTAAATGTAAAAATAGATCCTCAAAATATCAAATCAAAAAACGTAGCGGCAGTAATCGTTACGGCAAAACTGCCCCCTTTTGCAAGACAGGGAGACAAAATAGACGTAATAGTCTCCTCAATAGGAGACGCAAAATCACTTGAAGGGGGAACTCTTCTTCTAACTCCCCTAAAGGGAGTGGACGGGAAAATATATGCTTTAGCTCAAGGAGCACTTACAATAGGAGGAAGAAACGGTAGAGGGGGAAATTTAAATCATCCCACAGTAGCCACAATATTTGAAGGAGCGGTTATAGAAAGAGAGGTTTTGGCAAATATTTACAAAAGAAACTATGCAAAACTCTCTTTAAAAAGAAGCGATTTTGAAAATGCCGTAGCGGTTCAAGATGCTATAAACGACTATTTTCATGAAATAGTTGCCGTTGCTACCGATGCAAGAGGAGTAGAGCTTAAAAGGCCAAAAAACCTCTCAATGGTTGAATTTTTGGCGAAAGTGGAAGAGATAGATATAAATTACAAAAAAGAGAGAAAAATAGTAATAGACGAAAGAACTGCAACAGTAGTGGCGGGTATCAATATAAAAATTGATCCGGTGGTAATAACGCACGGAGATTTGACAATAAAAATCTCTCCGCAAAATAATCTAAAAATAGATAAACAAAGAGTTGATATGCAAGAAGGAGTGGCCATATCTCCGGCTTCAAACATAGTTGATATGCAAAAAGATAAAGTTACGGTAGCAAACTTGGCAAGAGTATTGCATAAACTTGGAGCTACGCCAAAAGATATCATATCTATTTTGGAGGCTATGAAAAAAGCCGGCGCTATAGATGCTAAACTGGAAATAATATAAAGGATTTTCAATGAGAGCTAATTTGGATACAGCTTTGTTAAATTTTGAATATTCAAAATTTAACAAATTAGATAAAAAAAATTTAGAAGATAAAAAATTAAAAGAGTTAACCGATCAGTTTGAAGCGTTTTTGATAAAAAAGGTTTTAGATATATCTTTGCCAAAAAACAATCCCCTCTTTCCAAAAGATGCGGGAGATAAAATATACCGCTCTATGTATAACGATACGTTAAGCCAGACAATGAGCGGACATTTTGGCTTTAGCGAACTTTTATATAATTTTCTAAAAGAGAAAAATAGATAAGACATTTTTTTCAAAATAGTTTCTATTTTCTTTTCTTTTTGAATAGAAAGGTGCAAAAAAATTTACTAAATTAGTAAAAAGTTATGAAGTTTTCTTAAGCAACTGTCGATATAATCTATACGAAAGAATTTTTATTAAAGGATTATAACGATGGTTGCAAATATTACACAAAAACCAATTTTAAACCCTAAAGAGATTAAGAAAAATTCCGATATAAATATTAATAGGAAAGAGACATCTAAAACAAAAGAGCCTAAAGAGACGCAAAAAAGCCAAAGAGAGCTTAAAGTAGAAAAAATCAAAGAGATGATAAAAAAGGGCGAATATAAAATAGACATAGACGCCACAGCAAAAAAAATAGCGGAGGATCTTCTTTGATTTTTTCGTCTCTTTTTTTAAAAAGGAGCGATTATGTTGAAATATTATTTAAAAGCTATAATAAAAGATATAGATAATTTAATAGAATTGACAAAAGAGGATATCGAAGAGATAAAAAGAGCAAATCATGAAAAAATTTTCAACTCTTCAAAACTAAAAGAGGAACTTGTTATAGCTTTTGAAAACAAAAAGAGCATAATCGATCAAGAGCTTTTAAAAATAGCAAATGAAAATCCAAAATTCAAACTTGAAGATATTTTAGATGATGAAACCAAAAATATGCTCTCTTTAATGAGAGAGAGATTATTGGAGCTTAAAAAGATAAATAAAGAATATGCCCAAATGGTAATAGCCGTAAGCGAATTTTACAACTCTCTTCTTGACGAGATATTTCCAAGAGAACTTGAAGGATATCAAAAAGTAGGTCCCAAAAAGCAGGTATTATTTAACGCAAGTATCTAAAAATGGGACTTCTTGATACTCTAAATGTTTCAAATTCAGGCTTAAACGTAAATCAAACGGCGATGGATGTCGTCGGACACAACATCGCCAACGCTCAAAATGAGGATTACACAAGGCAAAGAGTAGAAATTTCCCCCGCTACTCCTTTTCACACAACTCCCGGAGATATTGGAACGGGAGCTAAAATAGCCCAGATTGTAAGAATTCATGATGAATTTATCTATCAAAGACTCTCAAAAAGCTTAGGAAAACTTCAATACAACACTTTTAAAAAAGAGGTTTTGCAAGAAGCTGCAGACTATTTTCCTGATATGCAAGATAGCGGACTTTTTAAAGATTTGAAAAACTATTTTGACGCTTGGAACTCTCTATCAGCCCACCCAAACGATACAGCCCAAAAAACGGCCTTAGCTCAAAATCTAAAAGTATTTGCAAAAAATATCTCTGAATCAAGAGAGAGACTCCAATCTCTTCAAAAAAGAGTAAACGATCAGCTTAAAATCTCAATAGACGAGGTAAATAGAATCGGAGAAAAAATTGCAAACATCAACAAACAAATTTCGGTAACAGAAGTTAAAACAGGAAATAACGCAAACGATTTAAGAGACCAAAGAGACAAACTCGAAAAGACTCTAAGAAAACTTCTCGATTTTTCAGTTTTTAAAGGAAAATTAAAAAGCGACAATTCACAAAAGACCCCATTAACAGATAGCGGAAAAGATTACAATCTAAACATAGCGGGATACACTCTGATAGACGGCACAACTTTTCATCCTCTAAAAATAGATAACCACAAAAATCCAAACGGTTTTTATCAAATAAGTTATGTAAGAGGGGATTTAAAAGAAACAGACATCACCTCAAAAATAACGGGCGGAAAAATAGGAGCGATACTTGATCTTAGAGGAAGAGACATAAATCCGAAAACAAATATGCCAGATGACGGACTTTTGCAAGGATACTTAAACGATTTGGACTCTTTTGCAAAAACTTTTATAGACAAAACAAACACAATTTACGCAAAAAGCGCAAAAGATTCTCTTCACAGCAAAAAGATGGAGTATTACCAAAACGAGGATAAAGCCACTTTTTTAGGAGAGATAAAAGAGGGAAGTTTTGATGTGGTGGTTTACAACAGCGATGGAAAAGAGGTTGCAAGAAGAGAGATAACGATAGATAAAGATACGAAAATGAACTCTGCTTCTGATCCAAACTCCATAATAGCCAAACTAAACGAAGATAAAGACGATAATCAAGATAACGATTCAACAAACGAT
>JALVCR010000276.1 GCA_027009865.1 Campylobacterales bacterium | reverse complement strand
GATATGAAAATAGGTTTTTGCTTTTTCCTTTAAAAAGCGGCCAAATAGAGATTGATTTTAATCTTTTAATAAAAAAGGCGAGCAATAAAGAGATATTTGAGAATATTTTAGGAACAGGAGATGAACAGACAACTATGGTGGAGGGAAAAGTTTATAAATACTCAATAAAACCTTTGATTTTAAATATAAAACCCATCAAAGCAGATCTGTTTGGAAAATTTAGTTTGGATTTAAAAGTTGATAAAAAAGCTCTAAAAGATTTTGAGCCGCTTTACGCTACTTTGACTTTAAAAGGGGAGGGGTATCCTCCAGATTTTATCTCTTCTTTGAAAACAGAACCTAAAGTTAAAATACTCAAAGACAAACCGCAAAAAGATATCAGATATACAAAAAACGGAGCTAAGATATTTTATGTTTTCAGATATGCTTTAATCTCTGATAGAAGCTATAAGATTTTGCCAATAAAATTAAAAGAGTTTGATTATGAAGATTTTAAGATATTGGAGACTCCATCTTTTGAGATAAATGTAAGCAAAGAGAAAAATCTTTTGGACAAAACAACCTATCCTCCGAAAATCAAACCTGTTTTTGATTATTTTGCCAATTTTATTCAATATTTTGTGATTTTTCTATCAGGGAGCATTTTTGGGATTTTGCTTTTTCTTTTGATTAAAGGAAGGTTTAAAGAGGAGCTAAAAATATTACTGGCAAAAGATGAAAAAGAGCTTTTGAAGATTTTGATTTTGAATTATCCTGAAAAATTTGAAGATATAAAAAAGCTTCTTGATGAAAAGATATCAAAGAATAAAAAGATAAATTTATGGAGAATCAAAAGAAAAATTTTAAAGGAAAAGAGAAGATGATATTTGAAAAGATAAAAAAAGAGATTAGAAAAGTTATAGTAGCTCAAGATGAGATGGTGGATTCTGTGATAATCGCTCTTTTAAGCGGAGGTCATATTCTAATTGAAGGTATGCCGGGGCTTGCTAAAACAACTACGATAAAAACTTTGGCTAAAGCTTTGGGAGTGGATTATAAAAGGATTCAATTTACTCCCGATTTGCTGCCAAGCGATATTATGGGAGCTGAAATTTTTAATCCGAAAGATAGCGATTTTCGGGTAAAAAAGGGGCCTGTTTTTACAAATCTTTTGCTTGCGGACGAGATAAACAGAGCTCCTTCCAAAGTTCAATCCGCTCTTTTAGAGGCTATGGGAGAGAGGCAGGTTACAATCGGTGAAAAGAGCTATAAACTAAAAGAGCCTTTTGTGGTGATGGCTACTCAAAATCCAATAGAGCAGGAGGGAACCTACAGGCTTCCGGAAGCTCAGCTTGATAGGTTTATGATGAAAATAGTTTTGGATTATAATACAATAGATGAAGAATTTGAAATTTTAAATAGAGCCGAGAAGGGATTTGATAAAAGCGTAAAAAGTGTTGTAGATGCTTTGGAAATAACAAAAGCAAAAGAGGAGATATCCAAAATTTTTATAGATGATGCGTTAAAAAGATATATTTTAAATATTATTTTTGCCACAAGAAAGCATCCTGATGTAATGTTTGGAAGCAGTCCAAGAGGCTCTATAGATATTTTGAAAGCTTCAAAAGTCATAGCCTATAGAGAGAAAAGAGATTTCGTAACTCCCAAAGATATTTTGGATATAGTAAAACCGATTTTAAGACATAGAATTATTTTAAAATATGAAGCAAGAGCAGAGGGTAAAAAATCAGATAGCATAATAGAGGAGATTGTAAAAGAGGTGCCGATACCGTGAATTTTAAAAATCTTTTGATAAAAAGCAAAAAAGAGGTTTTTTCTCAAAGAAACGGGGTTTTTAAATCCCAAAATATAGGGGATGGATTTGATTTTGCAGAGCTTAGGGAGTATGATTATCAAAGCGATGCAAAAAAGATAGACTGGATGGCTTTTGCCAAAACAAGGGAGCTTTATCAAAAAGAGTATAATCCTGAGCTTTCGAGAAATATAACTGTTTTGCCGATTTTTACCGGTTCTTTGTTTTTTGGATATGAAAGACTTTTAAAAGATATGGTTTTGGAAATAGCCGCTCTTTTATCTTATTCGGCTCTTTTGTCAAAAGATTTTTTAAATTTCGGTTATATCAAGGGAGAGGAGCTTTTTATAAGGTATTTAAAATCAAATTGTGAGATTGATAAAATCATTGAAAAGATGAGTGATTTAGATATAAAAGGGGTAAAATTCTTTTTTGATTTTAACAAGCTTTTTTATAAATTGATAGAAAAGAACCTAATTATTTTAATAGGAGATTTTTTATACCAAGCGGATTTGACTCTTTTGTCAAAAAAGCATGAGGTTGTGTGTATAATTGTTAGAAATAGATTAAAAGAAGAGAAAGCTTATCTTCAGCTTAAAGATAATATAACTTTTAAAGAGAGAAATTTTTTATTAAATAAAAAGGGGATTGATTTTTATGAAAAAAGGGTTGAAAATCTGCTTTACGAAAATTACGCAAATTTTAAGAAAGAGGGAATAGATTTTATAGAAATTTATGAAAATGAAAATATTTTTAGAAAACTATCTCTATTTTTTGGAAACAGATGATGAGTCTTCTCCCTTTGCCAAATTTTCACCATTTCTTGCTTTTTTTAGTTTTAATATTTATGGGTTTAGGTGCAATGATGCTTTTTTGGTTTTTTAGAAAAAAAGAAAAGAGAGAATTTGAAAAAATATCTCTAAAATCAAAAGAGGATCTTTATAAAGTTTCTATAAAGCTTCAGAAACTTGGTTTAAATGAAGAGATTGAAATTCTTCTTAAAAAATTGGAAAAATATAAATACTCCCCCTCTTCAAAGCCTATTCCAAAAGAGCTTAAAGATGAGATTTTAAGGGTATGGAGGAATAATAGTAAAAAATAAAGTTTGACAAAATTTAATAAAAATATTATTATAGTAATAACAAAAGTATTACTTTATAAAGGTGGAAGATTATGAAAACAATTACTTTTAAGACAGATGATTTATTTTTTGAAAATTTTTCAAAATTAGCAAAGAGTCTTCATTTATCAAAAAGTGAACTTATAAGAAAAGCTATACAAGAGTATGAAGAGACCTTAAAAAAAAATATGATTAAAGAGAAAATTAAAAAAGCTTCTTTTAAAGTAAGGGAAAACATAAAAAAAGAGATAAAAGAGTTGGAAAATACAAATTTAGATGGACTTTTAAATGATTAAGAGAGGAGAAATATTTTTAGCAAATCTAAATCCTAAAAAAGGCAATGAAGTAGGAAAATTAAGGCCTGTAGTTATAATACAAACTGATTTTTTAAATGAGATTAAGCATCCAACAGTAATAATACTGCCTTTATCTACTCAATTGATAGACGACGCTTATCCCTTACGCTATAGAATTAAAAAAAGAGACAATCTGGAAAAAGATTCAGATATTTTATGTGATCAAATAAGATCGATTGATATTAATAGAATTATTACTACTAATTTATTAACAAAACTAACTCAAAAAGAGTTGTATGAGATTGAACATATGTTGGAAATATTACTTGGTATGAAAGATTAAAATATTTAGCTGTTAATTTATTAGCAAAGTAACAGTTTAAACGTTTGATTTTATTCTTCATTTGAAGTATAATAAAAATAACCAAAGGTTATAAATAACAAAAGTATTTTCAAATGAAGAAGACTATTTTTTTATTAATAATTTTTATATCCTTTCTTTTTGCCAAAACCTATCAGAATATAGAATTTAAAGGAGTTGAAGGTTTTAGCGGAGAGTTTAGTAGAGCTACTCTTTTAAAAGTAATAGGCAAAGAGTATCCTCCGTTTTATGCTTTTTGGAGAGACGACCCGGTATTTAGAGACAAAGAGATAAAGGATTATTTAAAAAGACTTAAGAGATATTTTGCTTCGGTTGGATATTACAGGGCTAATTTTAAAATAAAAAAAGATAAAGATACTTTAATAATAAAAATTATAAAAAATGCTCCTATCAGAGTAAAAAGTATTAATATTGATGGAAATAAAACTCTTAGAAAATTTATCCCTTTTAAAATCAATTCGGTTTTTAGAACAGATCTTTTCAAAAAAAGTAAAGAGGATATAGAGAGATTTCTTCTAACCCATTCATATCCCAAATATAAATTCAATGCAAAAGCTTATGTAGATTTGGATCTTTACAGGGTTGATCTTAACTATTCTATAAAAAACGGCCCCTTTTGCTATTTTAAAGATACGAGGATAAAAGGCGGTGGAGATGTTGATGAGAGGATTTTAAAAGAGCAGATCGCTTATAAAAAAAATGATGCTTTCAATATAGAAAAAGTTGAAGAAACTTATGATAATTTTTATGATTTATCTGTTTATGACTATATTTTGATAGAGCCTAATTTCGATATAAACTCAACCTATATTCCGGTTGATGTATCCTTGAAAATGGGGGATACGAAATTTTTAGGATTTAATATAGGTTATGGGACAAATGAGGGGTTAAGGGGCGGAATTTCATGGAGAGATAACGATTTTTTTGGAAATTTAAAACAGTTTGAAACCGGAATAAAGGCTTCAAGCTCATTAGGATATGAGTATTACGCAAGATTTTATAATAGGTGGCTTAAACTTCCTCTATTAAACAAGGTAACTTTTGAGGATAGATTTTCTTTTGGATATTACAAATATGAAAGTTATAATGAGAGAAAAGCTAAAAATATAGCGACTTTAGGCAAAAATCTTTTTGGATTGGAGCACTATTTTGGCATTTTGAGCGAATTTAGCAAAATAAAGGCAAAAAGCAAGAGAAGGCTTTATGAAAGCGGGAACTATTTTTTAAACGCTCTATTTTATAAAGTTGTGATAGATAGAAGAAATTCCGTTTTAAATGCTACAAACGGCTATTATCTTAGCTTATATCTTGAAAAATCGATGCCATCTTTAGGTTCTGATTTGAATTATTTAAAAACTCTTTTAGATGCAAGATATATTTATGATTTTGGAAATTTTATAGGAGCTGTTAAGACTCGAATCGGATCGATTGACAGAGATGTGCCTTTGTTTAAGAGATTTTATACGGGCGGTTCATTCACAAACAGGGGATATGCTTTTAGAGATTTTGGCCCAAAAGATGAAGATGGAGTGCCTCTTGGGGGGGTATCTTTGATAGATATTTTAACCGAGCTTAGATATCCGTTAAATAAAAAATTTTCTGTAGTGTTTTTTTATGATACTTCCATGCTCTCTTTGAAACCAAATAGTTTTAAGCATGCCTTTTACGGAAGTGTAGGATTTGGAGGAAGATATCATACTCCAATAGGACCTATTAGGATAGATTTCGGATTTCCTCTAAGAGAGGGAGGATTTGAATTTCATATTAATATAGGACAGGTATTTTGAAGGCTTTGAAGATAATTTTTAAAACTTTTTATTATATTTTAATAGTTTCTATATTTTTGATTATCTTTGCAGCTCTTGGATTTTTTTTCTTTCTAAATTCCAATAAGGCTTTAAATTTAGCGGCTATGGAAGCAATAGAGAGATTAAATCTTGATATAAAATATGAAAAAATATATGGCGATTTTTTTAGCGGAATAGGTATAAAAGGATTTAATTATCAAAATAAAGTTAAAGGAGATTTATATTTAAAGTCAGATTTTAATGCTCTAAGAAATGGTATTTTAAAAATTGATGAAGCAAATTTGACATCCCTTTGGATAGATGAAAAGTTTTTAAAAGAGCTTTTAAAAGGAGAGAAAAAGGAGAAAAAGAAAGAGAGTGAAAATAAAAAGAGTTTTTTAAAAGGGATAGATATTAAAAATATAAATTTCTCTTTGAAAGATTTCAAATGGGACAGCTACAAAGTAGATAATCTCTCTTTGAATGTTAAAAATTTAAAATATGATATGAATAAAAAGCTATCATGTGTGTTTTCTTTAAAAGAGAGAGGAAATGTAGGCTCTTTTTATCTTTTAAGCCGAGTTAATCTTCCACAATATAGATTTTCTATGGACGGGGAAATTAGAGAGGATTTTATAAATCCCTTTATCAAAGCAAATAAGATATTTTTAAAGAATAATATTCCTCTTTATCTGAAAGGAGAAGGAGATTTTAACAGAGTCTCTGCATTTTTGCATATTAAACCTTTTAAAGTTAAAGCAAATGATATTGAGATAATTTCTAAAAAGATTTTATGTAAAGGGGATTTTGATATAAAAAAACATTTTACTAAAGTCGCTTTATCTTCTTTTATGGATTCTGATATTGCCAAAATTGATTTAAACTTTAAAACGAGTTTAAATATTGATGATTTAAATAATACTTTAAAAGCTAATATTATATCAAATATTGAGACTAAGAAAAAATATATTCAAGATATTTTAAAAGACAGCAATATAACGCTTATAAAGCCTCCAAAAATTTTTGTAACATTAAAAGGAGATATGAGAGACCTTCTTTTTAATGTAAAAAGCAGCGATTTTAAGTTAAAAGCTCAAGGCATTAATATTTGGAACGATAAGCTCTATATTGACGGAGATTTAAAAGCTTTGAAAGGAGATTTTAAAGGAGAGTTTGTCTCTTTGGTAAATAGCGATGTGGGAGTTTTGGATATAAAAGCAAATGCAGATGGAAATATAAAAGATTTAAATAATACTTTAAAATTTGATTCAAAAGCTATGCTTTTTGCTAAACAGAAGAGGATAAAAAACAAAAATATCTCTCTTAATATTTTAAAAAACAGTATTTTAAAGCTTAATTTAGCCGGAGATATGAAAGAGGTAAAAGGGGGTTTACTTTCTAATATAAATCTTAAAATAAACGGCAAAAGATTAAAAGCAGAAATTGAAAAAACAAAATTTTACTACTCTCTTTTAAAAAATGATTTAAAAGCAAATAGCAAATTTAAAATAGGGGGAGATTTTGCAAAAGCTAAAGGAAATGTAAAAGTTTTTGCTAATTTAAAAGATTTAAATTCAACTCTAAACCAAAGAGCAGATATTGAGATATTAAAACTTATGAAGATTAAAGATATCAATTTAGTTTCTATTTTACCTCTTAAAATATCCTCTTTTGGAAAGCTCTCAAAAATAAGAGCTAAAGTATCTTCTCCAAAATTTTCAATTATTGCAAACAGTTATGATTTAAATAGATTTGATTATAAGCTAAAAACTAAAGATTTAAATATTTCAAAAATTTATACTCCTCTATCGGATGAGATTTTAGTAAAAGCAGAAAGTCACGGGTTTTATGTTTTATCCAAAAAATATGCAAAAATAGAGACGAAAATAGATAAATTTATTCTTAATAAAGAGAAATTTCATACAAATTCTTTTCTCTTTAAAATGAAAGAAAAGGATT
>JALVCR010000275.1 GCA_027009865.1 Campylobacterales bacterium | reverse complement strand
TTGCTCGCTTTTAAAAGATACCGTTATGCTATCAAAAGCCGATCTTCTTAGTGAAATGGTTTATGAATTTACAGAACTTCAGGGAATTATGGGATATTATTACGCAAAAGAGGCGGGCAAGGATTCCTTCTTGGCCTTGTCTTTAAAAGAACAGTATTTGCCAAAGGGAGAAGATAGCGCTCTTCCTTCCACTCTTTTTAGCTCTATTGTGGCCCTTTCAAATAAAATAGATTCTCTTATGTCCCTTTTTAGTATAAATAAAATTCCAAGCGGAACAAAAGATCCATTTGCTCTAAGAAGAGCTGCGGTGGGAATTATAAGAATTGTTCTAAATCAAAATATTCCTTTTGATATTGATAAAGTATTTAGGGATATTGCAAAAAATTATAAAGAGTTTGATTTGCAAAAACTTGAGAATTTCTTTGAAGAGAGATTTTTGCAGTTTTTTGATGCCAATCCTTCTATTATTAAAGCCGTTTTGCAAAGCAAAGAGAGAGATATAGTTAAAATAGATAAAAAAATTAAAGCTTTAAAAGAGATTACTCAAAGCAGCGATTTTAAAGATATTTTTACTACCTTTAAAAGAGTGGCCAATATCGTAAAAGATATGAATATAGATGAAGATATAAAAGTAGATCCAAATCTTTTTGAAAGCGAATATGAAAGTAAATTATTTAATTCTTTCAAAGAGACAGTAAATAAAAATTATTCAAGTTATCTTAAAAAGCTTGACGCTCTTTTTTCGTTAAAGCCTGTAATAGATGACTTTTTCGATCATGTGATGGTAAATGTAGAAGATGAGAAGTTAAGAAAAAATAGAAAAAATTTAATAGCTTCAATCTACAAAGCCTTCAAAGAGATAGCCGATATAAAAGAGATCTCCATTTAATCTTCAAAGAGGCATTTGCCTCTTTTTTCTTTTAAAAAGATAAAAATTATCAGTTAAAATCAAAATATGTTACTTTTTTTCTTTTTTATCTTTGTAAATTCCTTTTCTACTTGGACAAAATAAATTATCTTAATAGTAGTTTTGTAAAAAAAAGTTAACTAATGTATAATCAAAAATATGATAAAAATTTATTTTACTTTTTACGATATAAGTAAATAAATACAAATCAAGGATAAGCTATGAGAGATGAAAAAGAGTTAATTGAAAAATCCCTCATCTTTATAAAAGAGGATTTCATAAGGGCGATAAAAGATTCCAAAAAGCCTTTGGCAATTGTTTTTGAGATAGGGCATGTCTCTTTTCCTATAAAGAGCGAAAATTTAGAGTGGGCAAAGGCAAATATGAGATTTGCGGATGCAATTTCCAAATGGCTTATTAAAACATACGGCAAAGATATTAGAATAATTCCAACTATTTTAATTAATAATATGACTGACAAAGAGAGGGACAGTTTTGAAGATGTTATTAATTCTCTTTTTGAGAATTTAAAATATATCACCAAAGAGAAGACATATTTCATATCAGAGAGAAATATGAAAAATAGAGCCTATAAGCTTATAAAAGAAAACGACAGCAAGCTTGACGAATTTTGCGAAGAGAACGGAAAGATGTTTTTAAGCACTCAGGATGAGTGCATGCTGCCTTTTGGATTTGTTGAAGATGGCAGAAAAATTCCAAGATGCGGGCTTATAATAGCAAGCTATATGGAGAAAGTTTTTAAACTCTCAAAAGAGAGGCTTCACAGTTATGAAGATCCTTGCGTTTTACTTGTTAGCTTTTCCCAGCACGATTACGAATATGAGAGAGTGAAACTTGGCGTAGAGCTCTATTCGAAGCTCTATGATATTAAAAATATAAAAGCCATAGTCTCATATTGGACTAAAAAAGATTTTTGGATAGCTTATAAAGATTTTAAAATGAAATCTCCCGGATGGCTTAAAAAAAGCACAACCTATAAAGAAAATTTGCAATTTCAAAAAGCGGTCTAAATTATGAAAAGAGTGGCGATTGTAAGCAACAGCGCTTTTAATATTTATAATTTTAGATTAAATTTGGCAAATTTTATTCGAGACAGGGGATATGAGATATTTTTTGTAGCTCCAAAAGATGAGTTTACCTCTAAAATAGTTAAAGAGGGTTATTTTATAGAGGATGTGTTTATAAATCCGAAAGGCAACAATCCTTTAGAAGATAAAAAAACAATAGATGATTTTAAAACAATTTATGAAAAGTATAAACCAGATCTTATATTAAATTATACGATAAAACCCAATATCTACTCATCTTTGGCCGCAAACTCTTTACAAATTCCAGTTATAAATACTGTTACCGGTCTTGGAACGGTATTTATAGAGGAGAGTTTTGTAACAGATCTTGTAAAAATTTTATACAAAATCGCTTTTAAGAGGGCGTATAAAATTTTCTTTCAAAACTTTTACGATATGGATTTTTTTATAAAAAATTCAATCGTAAAAAAAGAAAAAGCTACTGTGGTTGCAGGATCAGGAGTAGATACCGTTAGGTTTTCTCCAAAAGAGAAAAATAAAAACTTGGATAAATTTGTTTTTCTTTTTATAGGAAGAGTTATAAAAGATAAAGGAGTTATAGAGTATATAAAAGCTGCTGAGATTTTAAAGAAGAAATATAAAAATGTTGAATTTCAAATTTTAGGCTCCCTGAATGCCGAAAATAAGACTTTAATATCGAGAAAAAAGATGTATGATATGATAAATAGCGGAGCGGTTACTTATCTTGGAAGCTCTTTTAGAGTGGAAGAGGTGATTAGAAATTGCGATTGTGTTGTTCTGCCCTCATACCGAGAGGGGCTTCCAAAAAGTCTCTTAGAGGGGGCTTCCATGCAAAAGCCTCTGATAGCTACCAATGTGGTTGGATGCAGGGATGTTGTGGAAGATGGGGTAAACGGTTTGTTATGCGAAGTTAAAGATCATCTTAGTTTAGCTGGCGCTTGCGAGAAGATGTTTTTGATGGATAGAAAAAAAAGAGAGGCTATGGGAAGGAGGGCAAGAGAGATAGTATTGGAAAGATTTGATGAAAAAATAATTTATAATAAATATATTCAGGAAATAGAGAAAATAGTTCCGGTAAGACTAAAATTTAGACTAAAAGGCTCATATTTTTCTTCTTCTTATTCTAATAATTTAAAATTGGCTTACAAAAAAATTTAAATTTTAAATATAGATAAAAAAACTTCTAAAATTCAATTTTTATATCGTTTTTACTAAGTAGAAAAAAAATTTATCTTAAAATAAGAAATATTATTTTGATTTTTAACTTAAATAGTGTTTTTTTTGAAATAATTGTAAAAAAATATTTATTTTTTATTCTGTTTTCTATAAAACTTATTTTACTTTAAAAAAAATGTGTTAAAATATAGTAATAAAAGAGATTAAGCTTAAACAAACAAACTTAATAAAAAATAGCTTAGAAAATTCAAAGGGGATTTGAGATGAAAATTGTTGGAAAAGTTTTATCAGTAGATGGAAACGTTCTTGTAAAACATAAAAATGGCCAAATAGAACGCCTTAAGCCGGGTGATATTATTAAAATTGATGATATTGTTATGTGCAAAAATGAAGGCGATCATTTTGTTGTTTTAATGGAAAATAAATTAAGACTTGAGATAGGAGAACATACTTATGTTCTTTTTGATCAAGATTTTATAAATAAATTTTTACAGCTTACCCATCATCTCAGATCCCCTTTTTATGCGGAACACTCTTTGCATTTAGATCCAATAGACGTTACATATAAAAATTATAGATTCGAACATATTTCAAAGGAATCGGGCGAAGAGAACTTTCCTTATATACTTGTTAAAAATATTTTGCATGTTTCGGTAAACGATATAGTTACAAACGACAATACACCTCCTTTAAGTGGAAAAATAGATCAGGTTGATGCTGATATCAAAGTTATAGTAAACGGAGAGCAATATCCGGCTCAAAATAATGGTGATGGAACCTGGACACTGCCTGATAATACTATAAAACCCTTAGATGACGGAAAATATGAAGTTACGGTAATAGCCCAAAACGATACTACAAAAAGCACCGATAAAGGCTCTATAGAGATAGATACAACGCCTCCAAACGTTACCATTGAAGATATAACTACAAAAGATAAAACACCGCCTTTGCATGGAACTGTAGATGATCCAAATGCCAAAATTACCGTAACAGTAGCTGGAGAGACTTATGATGCCATAAATAAGGGAGACGGCACTTGGATTTTACCAGATAATACAATTCATAAATTAACAGATGAGGAGTATACTGTTGTAGTTCACGCTACAGATAAAGTTGGTAATGTAGGAGAAGATACCGGCAAACTGATAATCGATATAACTCCTCCAAATGTAACTGTAGATGATCTTTTAACAAACGATACTACTCCTCCAATAAGTGGAACAATTGATAATCCTAATGCTAAAGTTATGGTAACAATAAACGGCGAGACTTATGATGCCATAAACAAGGGAGACGGCACTTGGATTTTGCCCGATGATACTGTAAAAGAGCTAAAAGAGGGAGAATATACTGTAGATGTAAAAGCTGTTGATGAAGAGGGAAACGTAGGAGAGGATAGCGGTAAGCTGATAATCGATATAACTCCTCCAAATATAACTGTGGATGATTTAACTACAAGCGATAACAATCCTCCAATAACCGGAACGGTGGATGATCCTGAGGCCAAAGTTACGGTAACAATAAACGGAGAGACTTATGACGCTATAAATAAAGGAGACGGCACTTGGATTTTACCAGATAATACGGTAAAAGAGCTAAAAGAGGGAGAATATACCGTAGAAGCCGAGGCGGTTGATAAAGCTGGAAATGTAGGAAAGGGAGATGGAGAGCTTACTATTGATTTTGATAGTCCGGTGGTTACAATAAACGATACGGATGTTACTCATGATGATACTCCTGAATTTACCGGAACGATAGAGAATGGAAATAAAATAGATATTACTCTAAACGGCCATCATTACAGCTCCGCCGATAGCGATTCGGGAGTTGTTATAAATGGAGATGGGACTTGGAGCTTTACCGTCCCAGATAGCGACGCTTTGGATGACGGAAAATATACAATCGATGTTGTTGCATCAAACGATAAAGGAAAAGAGAGCAGTGTTAGCGACGATTTTATAGTCGATGCCGATATGCCGGAGATTACCGTAAAAGATTATGATGTAATAGAAACTGGAACTCCAACTTTTGAGGGAACTTATAAGAATGCAGACTATGTTGAAATAAGAATTGAAGATCATATCTATACAAGCAAAGGGGAAAATCCAGAGGTTATTTTAAATGAAGAGGAGGGAACATGGAGTTTAACTGTTCCAGAAACTGATAAGCTCTCTCTTGGAGAGCAGACAATAGATGCGATAGCAAAAGATGAGCAAGATAATGAAGCTAAAGCAAGTGATGATTTTATTGTAAATTATGAAGTGCCTCCGATAGCGGTTGACGATATAGTTTTGACCAACATAATAGACGGTTCGACAATGGAAATTCCCGATAGAGCTTTTTTGTTTAACGATTATGATCCAAATAATGAACCTGTTTATATGTATGATGTAAAAGAGATAGAAAACGGAACGATAGAGACGGAAGCTAATGGAGATATAGCAAACGATCATTACGCCAATTTATACTATACTCCAGATGAGTCTCCTTTTGAGCAGGGAGGCTTTAAATATGACGTAACAGACGGCAAGATGATTTCCGAAGAGTCGGCAAACGTTACTATAATAGCTGCAAGCGGAAATACGATAACCGGAACGGATGCTGGAGAGATTTTGGTAAGCGCTGAAAGAGAAGATGAGATGTTTGGAGGCGGCGGAAATGATGTTTTTGTATGTTACGATTTAAGCCGTATAGTTGATGGAGGAGAGGGATTTGATATGCTTCTTGCTCCAAATCATATGATGATTAATTTTAACTGTTTTGCTCACAGAGTTACAAATCTTGAACAGCTTGACGTTTTGATGGATGATCACGAGGTAACAAGCGTGGGCGTATCGGATGTTTTGGCTATTACAGATGAGAATAATACTTTTCAGATTTTGGGAGATGAAGGAGATAAGGTCTTTTTAGATCCCGGCTGGAGCTATGCCGGAAAAGAGACAGTAACCTATATGGAGCATTACACTCACGATTATAATGTCTATGTGGGAACAGCAGACGGACAGGAAGTTCATCTCTATGTAGAGGATGGTGTAACTGTAGTTGGAGCTTAATTTGCATAAAAACAGATCCTCTGTTAAAATAAGAAAAGTTTTAACGGAGGATTTTTATGATGGGAGAATTTGGAAAAACTCTTATCTTTATAGGTTCATTTATAGTAATCATAGGTATTTTGCTTAGCATAAGCGATAAGCTTCCCTTTAATTTTGGAAGGCTTCCTGGAGATTTTTTAATCAGAAAAGATAATTTTACCTTCTATTTTCCTCTTACCTCTTCAATTTTAATCAGTATAGTTTTATCTTTGATTTTATATATTTTTGGAAAATTTTTCAGATAGGATAAATTTTGAAAAGAATACCTTTTAGAAAATCAAAACCATTCACTTTAGGTTGCGAGCTTGAGATTAGATTGGTGGATGAGAAATCTTTAGAGCCTGTGGGAAAATCCTTTTTAATATTTGAAAATATAAAGAGAGATTTAAAAAATAATATCCATCCTGAGCTTTTAAAATCGATGGCGGAGATAGTAACCCCAATTTGTCATACCCCAAAAGAGGCTGTCGATTTTTTGAAAACGGCAGTAGATAATTTAAACGAGATAGGATTAAAAAATGGTTTTAAACTTTTAGCTTCCGGCACTCATCCGTTTTTTCACACCTCCAAAATAGATATAGTGGAAGATCCAAGATATTTAAGCGCTTATGAAGAGTTTGGAGTTTTGCTTGATAGATTTCGAGTCTGCGGGCTTCATATCCATGTGGGATTTGATTCAAAAGATAAAGTTATGAGAGCTTATAACTATATGATAGCCTATCTTCCGATATTTTTGGCTTTGAGCGCAAGTTCTCCCTTTTTTGACGGGGAATTTACGAAAATCCACTCCTTTAGATCCAAAATAGTAGAGCAGATTCCAAGAACCGATATTCCTGAGAGATTTGGAAGCTATGAAAATTTTGAGAAGATGTTGAATGTTTTGTTAAGAAGCCGGGCGATAGAGAGCGTTAAGGATATTAGGTGGGATATTAGAATTCATCCAGATTTTGGAACTCTTGAGCTTAGAATATGCGATTCTGTAAACGAATTTGAGAGAATAGAAAATCTCATAGCTTTCTATCAGGCTTTAGCTTTTTACTCTATAGAGGGGGAGATAAAAAACGAATTTTGCCAAATAGATAAGCAAAATAAGTGGTATGCGGCGAAATATGCCACTTTT
>JALVCR010000274.1 GCA_027009865.1 Campylobacterales bacterium | reverse complement strand
TTAGATCAAAACTTTTACACTCCGGACAAAGAGATGGAATCTTTTGAGCAAATCCGCAGTAGTGGCACTTCATTATATTTTTATCAAAATGCACGCTCATTCCAACACTGCAATAGGGGCACTCTACTGCTTTTGAGCAGTTTTTGCAAATTAAATATTTAAAATTAGCCCTTGTAGGCAAAAAAACGATAGCTTGAGAGGAGTTTTTTAAAACTTTATCTATCTTTTCAACTATAAGAGGAGTGATTTTGCTCTCGCTATGCTCAAACGTAAACCTTTTTTTAGAACCAAAATATGATCCTTTAAGCCTGAAAAAGGGATATTTAAAATAGGAGCTCAAAGAGGGAGTGGCGCTTCCAAGCACCACTTTGGCATTTATCTCCTTAGCAAAATATATAGCTAAATCTTTAGCGTTATATCTTGGGCGCGAATTTGATTTGTAACTCTCGTCATGCTCTTCATCAACTACAATCAGCCCTATATTTAAAAGAGGCAAAAAAAGAGCAGATCTAGCTCCCGCCACTATCATGGCCTCTCCTCTATAAATTTTTTCTAAAAACTCCTCTTTTTTCTTTTTTGATAGTTTAGAGTGCCAGATAATAACTCTTTTTTTAAATCTCTCTTCAAGTCTTTTTTGCATTTGTGGCGTTAGAGCAATTTCTGGAAGCAAAAATATAGAGCTTTTGCCGCTGTTTATCATATCTTCAAAAAGCTTCATATATATTTCGGTTTTACCGCTTCCCGTATCTCCAAAAAGAAGGGATACGTTTTTTTCTTTTACAAACTCATACGCCTTTTTTTGAAGATTAGATAAAGAGGCGTTAGATTCTATTTTTTCTATTTTAGGCTCTTTTTGCCCTTCTTTGAAAGGAACAAATAAATTGGCCGCCTCCCCAAAAGAGCAGATATAATAATTGCTTATAAAATTTATTATTTTAAAATAGATTTTTGGGATATAAAAGGGCGTTACCTCTTCTATTTTTTGGCAAGGAAAGTTTGGTTTTTCGCTTTTTTTGAAAACTATAGCTCTTTTTTCTCTATTTTTTAAAGTAACCTTTACGATGCTCCCCTCTTTAATCTCTTTTTCGCTCTCATAAGTTAAAAAAGAGAGAGGGGATTTTAAAATAGCGACTTGATAATAGTATATTCTTCTCTCCTATTCGGTAAGCTGTTTGCATAAGTTTATGGAATGGTTGCAATCAAATTTTCCAGTAGAGCTATTGTAGTTAAATCTAACTGAAGTTCCCATTACGTTAAAATCGTAACTGTTTGCTCCAACCTTCATCCACCCGTCTTTTGATTTAGAATAAATCGGATACTCAAGCAAAGGATTTGTCGAGTTTCCATCAAAAAGCTCCTCATGCTCGGTATTTAAAGCCGCATCATCCAAAGAGGAAGGGTATGAGAGAGAGCCTCTTAGCATATTTTTGCTTCTTTGAAGAGAAATGGCGCTTCTTATTGCATGAACCTGGTTTCTGCCTTTAGCTATTATGGCATCGTCTCTTGTAACAGAGAGTTTCGTAATCGCAACAGAAGATAAAATCCCCAAAATCACTATTACAAACACAAGTTCCAACATTGTAAAAGCTTTTTTAGAATGTAACATGAGATCCCCTAAATCGAAAGTTGTAATTTACTTTTTTGACTATCTTTTGCAAAGAGCTGCATGCGCTGTCTGGATTTTGAGAAAAGGATATTTTCATATCATTAAGAGTTGTTGAATTTATCTCCAAAGTAATACAGTTTTGAGTGCTTCCAGCCGTTAAAATCATTTTATAAGGTCCCATAACAGCAAT
>JALVCR010000273.1 GCA_027009865.1 Campylobacterales bacterium | reverse complement strand
TTTTCAAAGCGGAAAATGCGTAAATTGCGATATCTGCAACGATATTTGCAAAGAAAAGGCTATGCTTACGGAGGATAGGAATAGTTTTGATCTTTTGAATTTTGCTTTTGACAGAGCCGAAGTTTTAATAGAGTTTGAGCTTGAGATATGCAAAGTATGCAAATGCGCTTTCCCTTACAAAGGAGGTGAAAAAATATGCCCAAGATGCGCTCGATTTGAGAATGATTTTGCCGATATCTTCAAACTTGCGTCAGAAGAGTAGGTTTTAGTTTTTCCCTCTCCTCTACTTCTATATAATTTCCATTTTTTATTTATATTTCTATTGACTTTTTGGTTTAATATTTTCTAATTTTGCATACATTTAGTATGCAATTTACTTGTTTGTTAAACTGTATAAATTCTTTTCTTCAATAAAATTAGCTTGTGAAATAAAATTCAATCTTTTTGTTCAGTTATAAATTTTCGAGATTGTGGAATTTAAAGTTCTTCTTATGTCTCAATCCCCTGAAAATCGGGTCAAAGTGTAAGCTCACTGAGGGGACAGGGCTTAAGGTAGTCGGCAGTGTCTCAATCCCCTGAAAATCGGGTCAAAGTGTAAGTAAAAGGGAAGAGTATTATAGCAAACTTTTTACTATTGTCTCAATCCCCTGAAAATCGGGTCAAAGTGTAAGCTTTAAACTCGTCTTCTCTTTGAAGGAAAAGGTTGAGTCTCAATCCCCTGAAAATCGGGTCAAAGTGTAAGGGCAACATTGACAAGTTAAAGACCGTAATTTAGGGCTTTTTGAAAAAGCTTATTTTCTTAAAGTTTGCTTACAGATTAAAAACGGCGATTTTTTAAAAATAAAAGCCCTAAATTTAGGGACTTTAAGTTTCATTTTATTATTAAATTAAACTTAAATATTTAAAGCCCCAAAACTTTAAAAACTGTTTTTATTATATCCGTTTTATTTCTTAATTGTCAATTAAAGAAAACGTAGCCAATTTATATTTTATGCTATAATATTTTTAGATAAACAAAAATATAAAATTAAGGCTAATTAACAAATGCCTACAATAATGAGAATTGGGCCATATCGGTTATTCTTTTATGCCAGCGACCGTGATGAACCGCCACATGTTCATGTAGAGCGTGATGATAAAGTTGCTAAATTTTGGCTTGATCCTGTGCGACTTCAAAAAAGTGGAGGTTTTAGCCGTAGCGAGATTAGTAGAATTCATAAAATGATTGAAGAAAATAGTGTAGAATTAAAGGAGAGTTGGTATGACTATTTCGGCGATTGAAATTGCATTGCCTTATGCAGTTAATGTTTTAGTTACTGAAGATACGTTAAGTGTTGAATTGTCTGATGGAAGAACTATATCTGTTCCGATTGAGTGGTATCCTCGACTTGTTTATGCTACTGGGAAAGAAAGGAATAATTGGAGATTAATTGGTAGAGGTGAAGGAATACATTGGGAAGATCTTGATGAGGATATTAGTGTTGAAGGACTATTGGCAGGTAGGCCATCTGCAGAAAGTCAAGCTTCTTTTAAAAGGTGGTTAGCCAAACGAAAAGCTCATAAAACGAAAAAAAATAAATGATAAATCTTATTTGACTCTATAAGTTTATATTATTCCAAAATTTACTCTCCAGTTGTCTGACTTTCAAATTTATATTTTAGTTTTCTCCAAAAAAATTTAACTAATTTACAAAAATTTAAGTTATTTTTATATAACATAGTTAAATAAAAAAATACAAAAAGGATAAATAATGAAATTTTTTTACTTTTCTTTTGTTTTGATTGCCGCTTTTTTGG
>JALVCR010000272.1 GCA_027009865.1 Campylobacterales bacterium | reverse complement strand
AATGCCGTTAGAAAGCATCTCTCTTTGGTAAAGGGAGGAAGGCTTGCAAAACTGACTGATGCTAAGGGAAAAGTTTTGGTAATAAGCGATGTGTTGGGAGATTCTCTTGAGGCGATAGGCTCGGCTCCTTTCTATTTTGATAAGAGCACCTTTTTGGATGTGAGGGATATTTTAATAAAGTATGAAATCTGGGATGAGATTGAATCTGTTAAAGAGGTTGTTTTAAAAGGAATCAAAGGAGAGGAGAAAGAGACTTTAAAAAATGAAAAGAAGAATATAGAGCATATAATTGTTGCAAATAACAATAAAGCTTTAACGGTCGCTTTGAAAAAATGCAAAGAGTTTGGATTTGATGCTAATATTTTAAAAAAGCCCTTAACAACGGATGTAAAAGAGGCGGCAAAATTTATTATAAAATTGGCAAGAGAGAATAAAAGCACAATTTTTGGCTCGGAATGCACGGTAGAAGTTAAAGGAGATGGTAGAGGCGGAAGAAATCAGGAGCTTGCTTTAAGAGTTTTAAAACTTATGAAAAAAGATGACAGATTTGTTTTTTTAAGCGGAGGAAGCGACGGGATAGACGGAAACAGCGACTCTGCCGGAGCGGTGGTAGATTACTCTTTAAAAGAGAGAGCTGGGGAGGAGATTATAGATAAATATCTTGAAAATAACGACTCAAACTCTTTTTTTAAAAGATTTGGCGGGGTTATAGAAACCTCTTTTACCGGCACCAACGTAGCCGATATAGGTATTATTTTAAAGGAGGATTGATGGGGGATTTTTTTCAAAACGGCGTTATAACCACACTTCCCATTTTGGGAGATATGAAAACTCAGGAATTAGAAAGGGAGCTTTTAACTCTTTCTAAGAGAAGAAATATGGTTTTGCTGCTTCCGGCTTTGTATAGCGAATTTGAAACTCCCGCTATGCATAAAATAATCGAAGAGTTAAAGGAGGTCAAATATCTTTATAAAATAGTTTTAGGATTGGATAGAGCCTCAAAAAAGCAGTTTCAGGAAGTTAAAAAGATTATGTCCCAGCTTCCAACCGATGTAAGGGTGATATGGAATGACGGTCCAAGAATGCAGTCTTTGATAAAAAAGTTTGAAGAGGCCGGATTTTCAAGCGTAAAATACAGAGGCAAGGGATTAAATGTCTGGCTAATGCTTGGATATATTTTAAGCGACAGAGACGCTTACGCCATAGCTTTGCACGATTGCGATATTGTAAACTACTCAAGAGAGGTTTTGGCAAGACTTCTTCATCCAGTTGTCCATCCCGCTTTGGATTTTGAGTTTAACAAAGGATACTACTCAAGAGTTACCGATAAGCTTCACGGAAGGGTAACAAGACTCTTTTATACTCCTCTTATTAGATCTTTAGAGAAGATTTTTGGATACAACAAATATCTAAACTATATGGATAGTTTCAGATATGCGCTTTCAGGGGAGTTTGCTTTTATTAGAAGTTTGGCAAGAGGTATTAGAATCTCTCCCACATGGGGGCTTGAGGTCTCGACTCTAAGCGAAGTTTACACAAACACCTCTTTTAAAAGGATATGCCAATCCGAGATTATGGACACTTACGAGCATAAACACCAAAATTTGGGCGAAGACGCTATGAAGAGCGGAGTTATCAAAATGGCTAACGAGATAGCCCAAACAATCTTTAGGGTTATGGCTCAGGAGGGGTTTGTTTTTACGGAAGATATCTTTAAAACTCTCTTTGCCACATATTTTCAGGAATCAAGATATGCCATATCAAAATCAAACGCTCTTTCGTTAATGAACGGCCTTCAT
>JALVCR010000271.1 GCA_027009865.1 Campylobacterales bacterium | reverse complement strand
AAAAGAGAAAAATAAAAAGCTTGAAGATACTATTTTAAAACTCTCCATTTCCACAAAAGATTATAAAGAGGCTTTCAAAATATATAAAAAGAGGGTTTTGAAAAATCCAACTGATAAAAATATCGACACTTTAACATCTCTTTGCGAAAAATTGGGAGAGCTTAGAAGATGTGCTGATATTTTGGATAGAGTTTACAAAAAAACAAGAGATCCTGATATTTTAAGAAAAGATGCAAGAATCTATTTTGAGCTTGAGGATTTAAAGGCGGCAAAAAAAAGATATTTGCTTTTGTATCGCTACTCTCTTTTAAAACCTAAAGATGCTCTCTCTTTGGCGTGGATACTCTTTTTGGAGAAAAAAGATAAAGAGGCTTTGAGCGTTTTAAAAAGCACAGCTAAAAGAGTCTCTTTAGAGGATGTGAAATTTTGGAGAAAGCTTAGCAGATTTTACGAGTTTTTGGGAGATGAAAAAAGCTCTATGGAGATTCTAAAGAGAGTCTGTCTTCAAAACGGTTGCGAAAAAGAGGATTACAGTAAACTTATTAGATACTATTTGAAAAAGGATAAAAAATTTGCTTTGAAAATGGCTTTAAAAGCCTTTAGGCAAAAGGGTGATTTGGCGTTTTTATTGGTTTTTGCAAAAGAGAAGATTAAAGAGAAGAGAGCAAAAGATGTTTTAAAAATCTTGAATTCTTTAAGCAAAGAGAGAGAAGATGAGTTTAAGGAAAATCCATCATTTTGGCTTTTAAAAGGGGAGATTTATAATGCTTTGGGAAAGAGAGATGCTTTTAGATTTTATGAGGAGGCTTTAAAAAGGGATCCATCCTCCATTGAGATACTCTCAAAATATGCTTTTTATCTGATATCTGCTAATAACATCAGGAAACTTAAAAATATTTTATTAATTATAGAGGCAAAAGGCAAAATAGACTCAAGAAGCGCCGTTTTGGCGGCTATGATAAACTACAGGCTTGGAAATTACAAAAAAGCCATCTTTTATTATAAAAAAGCTCTAAAAAACAATCTCTCAAATCAAAATCTAAAGATAGATTACGCATATTTACTGATAGCAAGCGGAAAAAGAAGAGAGGGGCTTTCTCTTTTGAGAGATATTTTTCAAGAAGATAGAAAAAGACTCAAAAAAAATCCATCTCTTTATAAAAATAGGGAGTTTCTAAAAAGATATTTAAGAGAAGCTCTCTTTTTTTTAAACTCTCCCTCTTATCTCTCTCTTTTAAAAAGAGCTAAAAAGGTTTTGAGCAAAAGTGAGTATATAGATTTAAAAAGCTCTTTTTTGGCATATAAAAACAAAGAGGAGAGAGTTAAATTTTTAATAAGAGATTTGCAAAATGTGCAAACTTGGCTAAAACTCTACCTCTCTTTAAAAGATGAAGATAGCATGAAGTTAAGAGAGCTTTTATACAGATACTTCTCTATCTTGCCTCCTAAAGGGAAAATAGAGGCTTTGATAAAGAGCTTTCAAATAGGAGAGGCTAAAAGCGAAGCTTTTAGGGCTTTAGAGAATTCTTCTAACAATTTTGAAGTCTATAAATTAAAATATGATTTGGATGAGAGATATTCAAACAGATTTATAACATCTTTTGGATATGAAAAGAGAGAGGGGCTAAATAGAAAATATATAGAAATTTCCAATATTTTGCATTTAATAGGGAGATACTATATAGGATTTTTGGCCAATGCAGCAAGAGGAGAGTATTATTCAGTTTTTGACGAATACAGGGCTAAGATGTGGATTAAAATTTTGCAAGAGAGAGGATATTTGGATATAGGAGCTGGATATAGAGATGTAAATGAAGGATATAAAAATCTCTTTTTGCAACTTTACAGAAAAATATCAAAAAGAGCCTCTTTTAATTTTAAAGCTTCTAAAGGGGAGATTGCAAAAGAGACAAGAGATCTGTTTGTAAACGGTAATAAAGATAGTCTCTCTTTTGATTTAAATTATCTTCTCTCTCCTAAAATCTCTCTTTTGTTAAGCGCCAAAAGAGATAGATATTTTTCTAATAATATTTTTCTTGGAAAAGGAGAAATAGCGAGCATCTCTTTTAGAGAGAATTTAAGCAGCGTTTATCCCGATATCTCTTTTAGAGAATATTTTACTGTTGCAAGATTTAAGGGAGATAATTTAAAAGATTTAAAAAATTATACACAAGGAGGAGGGGAGATTTTGATAGGGGATAATTTTTTGGGTAAAATCTCCTCTCCCTGGAGAGCTTTTTTAAAACTTGGAGTTTTTGAAAACTCCCTTTACGGCTTTGGATATTTGGCAAAAATAGCTTCAAGCGGGAGATTTTTGGGAGATGATAATTTGATGCTCTCTTTAGCTTATAACCGCTCATCTTTTGCCTCAAACGATGAGCTTTGGCTCTTTGAACTAAAGCATACCTATCTTTATTAAACCCTCTCAAGAGCCGTTTTCATCTCCCACTCAAAAGCGCTCTTGCATATTAGTTCTAAATTGTTATATCTTGGGTTCCAACCCAAAACATTTCTTATCTTATTGCTGTTTGCTATTATTTGAGAAGGGTCTCCCTCCCTTCTTTTTGTAATTTCCACTTTAAAATCTCTTTTGCTTACCTTTTTCATCGTCTCTACTACTTCCAAAACGCTGTATCCTTTCTGATATCCGCAGTTAAAGACATCGCTCTCTCCGCCCTCATTTAAATAATTTAAAGCTTTAGTATGAGCGTAGCATAAATCTTCTACATGAATATAATCCCTTATGCATGTTCCGTCTTTAGTCGGGTAGTCGTTGCCAAAAATTTGAATTTTATCTCTCTTTCCGGCGGCCGCTTCGGCACAGACTTTTATCAAAACGGTGGCATTTTTAGTTTTTTGCCCTATCTTTCCGTCTATCGAGGCTCCGGCTACATTGAAATATCTTAAAATTACATACTTAAAATCGCTTTTGGCTTTTGATGCGTCTTTTAAAATCGTTTCACTCATCAATTTGCTTCTTCCGTAGGGATTTAGAGGATTTAAAGAGTCGCTCTCTTTTACTATGCTCTCATCCACTCCCTTCTCTCCGTAAACGGCCGCTGTGGAGGAGAAAATGAATCTGTTTACGTTGTATTTTAGGCAGGTTTTTATTAAATTTGCCGTATTTGCTGTATTGTTTAGATAATATTTCAAAGGATTTTCAACGCTTTCGCTAACTATCAGGCTTGCCGCAAAATGAATTACCGCATCAAATCGATATTTTTCAAAAATTCTATCTATCAAATCAAAATCATTTAAATCAGCCTTTATAAACTCTCCGTAAAGAATCAGATCCCTAAATCCCGTAGATAGGTTATCCAAAACAAAAATCTCATGCAAGCTCTCCTCTCCAAGCTGTTTTACAAGATGGCTTCCGATATATCCGGCTCCGCCCGTTATTAGGATTTTCAATTTTAACTCCTTTTATTTTTTGAAAAATGAAATTTTATGAAAAAAATAATTAACCTATAGATAAAACGCTTCATTAATTTGAAAATTTTTTAAACCTTGATTTATTAATTTTTACAATTATATAGTAAAAAAAACGTTTCATTAATTTGAAAAGAGTATAATTTTATTAACTTTTTAAAAAATATATGCCAAAAAGGATTGCGGTTATGAAAAGTTTTTTTAAAATTTTCTCTATTTTAATAGGGCTTTTTAATTTCGTTTTTGCCTCCACCTATGGATCGATCACAATAGACGGCAACTTAAACGATTGGAAAGTTTACGAGAGGCTAAATCTCCCAAATAATCTTCCTCCCACATTGGCAAGAGGAGACGCTCTTTATGGAAAATATGTAAAAGAGTCGAATGTTTATGTTTTTGCTTTTAAATGCGAAAACACATCAATATCTCAAAATTCGACTCTTTGGATAAATGCGGATAATGATAATTCCACCGGATATAAAATCTGGGGCTCTTTTTTGGGAGCGGAATTTTATGTAAATATTTACAGCGATGGAAAGCCATATCTGTATGACGGGGTAAATTACGGAAACTATTTAGGAGAGATAAGCGATTATGCATATAGTGAAGATGGGAAAATTTTGGAGTTTGCGATTCCTTCTTCCATGATAGGATCGCCCGAATCAATAGGTGTGATGGCAGATATAAATGATAATATCTTTATTCCTTTGGACTATTCAAGCGGGGAGCTTAAGATAGAGGATATATCCTATCCTAAAAGAAGCGATTTTAGCAAAAGAGTTGCGATAATCTACTCCCAGACTACAAAAGAACATTTTTATGATTCCAACTTATCTATCAAAAAGGCTTACAATCAGCTTTTTATGGCTATGCAGTATCAATGCATGATGGCGGGAATTCCTTTTGATCTTTTGGACGAAAATGATTTAACAGATATCTCTAATATAGTAAATTACGATCTTTTAATATTTCCATATTTTGCTTTTGTTCCTTCCGATAAGTTTGATCAAATCTATAAAACCCTCTTTGATGCGGTATATCGATACGGAATAGGAATTATTACAGCCGGAGATTTTATGACAAATTTGGATGATGGAAGCAGCGTTGAAGGGGATTCTTACAGATTTATGAAGCAGCTTTTTGGAATAGGAAGAGTAAACGGAGACGGCCCTGTGTCGATAACCTTGAAAGCTTACGATATCTCTCATCCCTCTATGAGGGGATATAGCCAGAATGAGGTTATTATAGATTATCCCTACAATCACTGGTTTAACTATTTTGCTCCGGTTAGCAACGGAGTGGAGAGTCAAAGCGTAAATGTATTGGCAAAGCAGAGCGTAAGCGGAGACTTAGCCGGAATTTATGATGCGGTTATGGCTATGAAGACGGGCGCAAGGCTTGCTCATTTTAGTTCCATAGAGTTTATGGCCGATACGAATATGCTTTGGTCTGTAATAGATTGGGCAGTTTACGGAGAGGGAGATTTTTTAAAACTTCATATGGGAAGATTTAGCAATCTGTTTGTCTCAAGAGTCGATATGGATCAGTCCCAAGAGATAGACGAGGTTAGAGACGTTGACGGAGCGCTTTATGATATTTTGAAAAAATGGAAAAAGGATTATAATTTTGTTGCAAGCTGCTATATAAATATAGGAAACAATCCTCCCGATCAAAGAACCGATTGGAATTATAGCGAACCTCTATATAGAAACTATATCTCTTTGGGAGAGGAGATAGGAACGCACTCTTACACTCATCCAGATAATACCAATATATTAAGCGACGATCAGATAAGATTTGAGTTTAAAGACTCTATGGATATCATAGCTTCACATCTAAATCCTACATGGAGAGATAGAAATGTAAGGGGAGGAGCGGTTCCTGGGGCTCCGGAAGGCTTGGATGTAGCTGAGAAAATTTTGCAATATCTTGATTATCTAACAGGGGGATATTCTGGAGTCGGAGCAGGGTATCCTGGAGCTTTCGGATTTTTAAAACCCGAAGATAGCAAAGTTTACTTAAGTCCAAATATGTCTTTTGATTTTACTTTAATAGAGTTTGGAGTGCCTGTTTGGGATGAAGATAGCAAAGAGTGGATACATGTTCCTTTAAGCAAAGAGGAAGCCAAAGCTTATTGGGAGAAGGAGTATAAAAGAATTACAAATCATGCATCTTTGCCTATAGTGCATTGGCCTTGGCACGATTACGGTCCAACTACCGGCGTTACCGTAGAAAAAAAATACTCTCTTTCCATGTTTACCCATACAATAGAGCTTGCAAAAAGGGATAAAGGAGAGTTTTTGACGGGAGCCGATTTGAATGAGAGAATAAAAGCTTTTAAAACTTCCAAATTTTATGTTGATAAAATAGAGGGTGGAGCTGATATAAGCGTTGAAGGTTTAAATCTTGGAAGATTCTCCATAAAAAGCCAAAAGAGAATAAAAAGCGTGGATAATTGGTATGCCTACAACCATAAAGAGCTGTTTTTAGATAACGATGGAGGAAATTTTAGGGTTAGATTTGGAAAAGAAGATAGAGTTACCCATATTTATAAACTTCCTATGAGAAGCGAGCTTATCTCTTTAAATGGAGACGGAAGCAATTTAAGTTTTACTTTCAAAGGGGAGGGAGCCGTAAAGGTAAAACTTGCAAAGAAATTTAAAAAATACAGATTTCAGGGAGCAGATAAGGTAAAAAAATTAAAGGATAGAAAAGTTAAACTTGTTTTTAAAACTTACGGAGTTCATAACGTAACTATTTTAGAGAAATAGGCTTTTTGCCTATTTTCTCAAAACCGATTCTATTTTGAAATAGAGATCCAAAATTTCGCTCTTTTTGGATATAAAACTGTTTTGATTGGCTATTAGATGGGCGGAAGAGTGCATAATTGTCTCTACAACTTTTAAACCATTCTCTTTCATTGTATTTCCCGTCTCTACAATATCAACTATCGCATCGCACAATCCAACAAGCGGAGCTAACTCTATAGAACCGTATAGTTTTACCACCTCAACCGCCATCGCCTTTTTTGAAAAGTGTTTTTTTGCGATATTCACCATCTTTGTGGCCACTTTTATTTCCGGTCTGTTTAAATCAAGCTCATCTTCGTTTTTCATTCCTACACAGACTCTGCACTTTCCTATTTTAAGATCCAAAAGCTCTATTAAATTAAGCTCTTTTTCTCTTAAAACATCAAGCCCCACAACTCCCAAGTCGGCTGCTTGATGATAGACATAAATTGGAACATCCTGGTTTCGAACAAGCAAGAATTTAAAATTTCCTTTGTTTAAAATGAGTTTTCTGTTTTCAAACTCGAATCTCTCTTGAAAAATCTTTTCAAAAATATCCAAAGTCTCTTTTGCTATTCTACCTTTTGGCAAGGCTATTGTGAGCATCTTTTTCCTTTATCGCTTTTATCATTCCATTAAAAACCAAAAGCTTTTCATAAGCTGCATTTTTTAAAAAATTTAATAAAATCTCTCCATCTCCCCCTGTTAAATAGATTTTTTTACTGTTTGCAATTCTCTCTATCAAGCAGGCTATCGAACCGAAAGTTGCAAAACTAATCGCATCTTTAGTATTTAAAGGGAGAGTGTTTAAAGATACGTTTTTATTTAGATTTATATCCAAAATAGGTGAAATTGTAGCGAAAGATTTTTGATAAGCTCTTAAACCGGGCAAAATAAAGCCTCCTTTATGTATTCCATTTTCCATTATATCCACAGTTATTGCGCTTCCAGCATCTATTACAACGCCGTTTTTTACAGTATAGCAGGCCGCTATTCTGTCTATCCCCAAATTTTTATAAGAGGTTTTAAAATCAAACCATTTTTCTATATTTATCCCATGTTTTGGAATGTCTATTTTTTTGTTTACATTTATATAGAAAAACTTCTCCTTTGGAAACTCGTTTAAATTTTTTCTCTCAATTTCACCGTTTTTATAAATTTTAATAAAACTATTTCCTATATCAGCAAG
>JALVCR010000270.1 GCA_027009865.1 Campylobacterales bacterium | reverse complement strand
ATATTAAGCAGAATTAAGCAGAAAGTTTTATACCAAAAAGCTTCAAATCCTTTTTTCCTTCATAGTAAGGTTTCCACCAGTTAATAACAAGCGGAACGGAGATATTTAATAAAAAGGTAGCAAAAATAAGAGTTTGAAATTGAGCATCATCAAAAATATGATTCTCCGTATAAGCGATATTGATAACGATAAAAGCCAACTCCGCACGTCCCAACATTCCAAGCCCTATCATAACCGAATCGTGCCACTTGTATCCTCCGGTAAATCTTGCGGCAAGCGCGGCCGAAGCGATTTGAAATATAAAAACCATAAAAAATAAAAGAAGTATATGCCACCAAATATGAGCAAATATCGAAAAATCAAAAACTATTTTGCTTCCGAGATTAACAAAGAAAATCGGCCCAAAAATCGTAAAAGCCAAGTGATCCATTACAAATTTTGACTGAGTATAGATAGTATCTTTTATATCTTCAAATAAAAAATACTCTTTTTTTAGAAAAAGTCCGGCAAAATATGCGCCAATTGCAGGATGAAAACCAAAAATATCCGCTATCGCCCCCATTCCCAAAGCAAGAAAAACCATAATAAGAGGCGTAAACTCGCCGCTGTAAAGCGTTAAAAAACGCTTTATGCTTATAGGAAGGAAAAGTTTTGTAAGGTAGAAATCTATCTTTTGCAAAAGAGTGCTTTTAGGATTAAGTTTTTTGGGTGCGCGTTCGGGGAAAGCAAAAAGACCGATAATAAGAACCAAAGTGAAAAATATCGCTACTTTAAAAGCAATAATGCCTATATTGCTCCACTCTATAACAATCTCTCCTCCGTTTTTCTGCGCCGTAAGAGCCAAAGGGACAATAATTGCCACACCAATAAGACTCAATACATCATCTACCACTGCAGCGGTCATAATACCGGTTGCAGCCTGCGATTTATGCAAACTCTTTGCTTTGAGGCTGACCATCGTCAAACTCACAGCCGTTGCAGTCATCGTAAGTCCCCATAAGAGTGCTACAGACTGGCTGTAACCAAACATTTTGGCACATATAAAGCCGGCCAAAAAGGGAAAAATTGCTCCGATAACCGCAATACCAAGACTTCTTTTAAGTCCGTTTTTAAAACGCTCTATATCTTCATCAAATCCCAAAGTGAACATAACAAAAACAATTCCCCACTCTCCAATATACTCCAAAACTTCATGGTGTTCGGGAATAAGGTTTATATTGCTAAAAAATGCTCCAAAAATAATAAGCCAAAGCACATCAACAGTAGCTGTCTGTTTAGCAACATATTTGGAAAATATAACAATACCTAAAATTATAGTGCTTATCAGCCATACATTAAATTGGAGCATCTGTTCAATCATCTCAGACCTTTTTTTAAACTAATCTTTTATTTATATTATATTTAACATATATAAAATAAAGCTTTTATAAAGCTTTAAAAAGTAAATAAATTTATGTCCACTATCAAAACTGAACTTCTGCAAATGGCACTGACTCAATATGCAATACCATATTGTAATAGATTTTATTATAGAAAATGATTTAATAACTTTAATAGATATCGGAAGCCACGATGATGTGTATTGAAATTAAAATATAGCTTCCTTTCATTCCTCTTACACCCCAATAAAACAAAATCCACTCTATTGCCGATAATCGATATAGCGTTAAAATATACCTAGTTTTAAAAGGAGATGTGATGCAAAAAAGTGATATATTAATAATAGGCGGAGGGCCTGCTGCGATAGTGGCGGCAAATACGGCAAGAGATTACTACCCTAAAAAAAGCGTAACGGTTATTAAAAAGA
>JALVCR010000269.1 GCA_027009865.1 Campylobacterales bacterium | reverse complement strand
TTTGTAGAGTTTATTTTTTTTACGATATCTTCAGTTACGGGTTTTCCATCAGGCAAAATTGTTCCTAAAATATGATTTATAGCAGTTATTCCGTGAGTGTCGTTTAATCTTCTGTGCCTTCTTATCGTCTCATATTCGTTATAGTTTTCGTTAAAATCTCCAACTATTATAAAATCTTGGTCTGCTTTTAAATTATCTATCCTTTTTCTAAGAGCTTTTGCATATTTTATTCTTGAGCTTTCAGGAGAGCTTTTGGCTTTCCAGTGGTTTACAAATACTATAAGCTCTTTTCCATCTATATCAAGATGAACTTCCAAAATATTTCTAAGCCCTTTTGAATGCCCCACAACTATCTCTCTTTTTTTAATAATGGGAAATTTAGAGAGCAAAGCCGGTTTTACGGTGCTGTTTTTTGAATCGGCTATAGCAAAATAGGGATAGTTTACTCCTTTAATTTTCAAGACAGCCTTTAAATCTTTTAATGCATTTTTGTTTTCTATCTCCTCCAAAGCCACTATATCGGCATTTAAATCTTTTAAAACCTGTGATATGTTGTTTAATTTGATTCTATAGGCTTTCGTATCCCAGCCGTATCTGTTGTTTGGCACATACTCTTTATACTCATTCCCGTCTCTTTTTAGATCAAAAAGATTTTCCACATTGTAGTTTGCTACTTTAAACTCGAAAGCAAATAGCATAAAAGGGATCAAAAGCAAAAAAACTTTTCTCATTTTCCAGCCTTTATAAAATTTTTGAGAGCTATTTTAACATATTATTGAGCACCTTTTCTTGTTAGAAGCACTTTGAAAGTTTTTATGAAAATAACAAAATCAAGCCACAAAGACCAGTTTTGAATATACCATACATCAAGTTTGACTCTTTGCTCAAATTTTAGCTTATTTCTTCCGCTAACTTGCCAAAGTCCGGTAAGTCCTGGTTCAACCTGCAAAATAATCTCCGCATCTTTTCCCATTTTTGGAATTTCTACGGGCATATAGGGCCTTGGGCCTATTAGATTCATATCGCCCTTTAAGATATTTAGAATCTGAGGAAGCTCATCAAGAGAGCTTTTTCTAAGAAATTTTCCAAGCCTTGTGATTCTTGGGTCGTTTCTATATTTGTGATACTTTTCGTAATATCTTCTCTCCTCTGGATTTTCTTTTAGATACTTTTTTAAAATCTCTTCGTTATTTTTATACATTGTTCTAAATTTGATACATTTAAAAGGCTTTTTATTTTTTCCTATTCTAACCTGCCTAAAAAATGCTCCACCCCTGCTGTCTAAAACTACCAAAATTGATATAAAAACTATAAGAGGTAAAGTTATAGGCAAAAGAAGAAGCACCAAAAAATTTTCGCTTATCTTTTTTAAAAATAGATTTTGAGGAATCAAAAGCTGATTTTTAAAAGTGATAAGAGAGAGCCTTGAGCGGTTTAGATCCAAAATATCGGCATTTGCAAAGCTTATATTAAAAAGATAGGGAACAAGGATAATTTCAGTATGGCTCTTTTTATATTTATATAACATATCTTCAAGCACTTTTATAGGTATATTCCTTGTAGCTATAAAAATGGTCTGGGCGTTTTTTAAATCTTTTGTTTCTACATATCCCAAATACCAGTTTATCATCATCTCTCTTTTTAAAACTCTTGCTTGTTTGTGATTTCCAGTAATATAAGCTCTCTTTTTCCAAAGATTTGAGAGATAAAGGAGTCTTTTTGTAATTATTTTAAATAAAGGGAGAAATAAAAACAAATTTATAAAAAATATTGTAATGAAGAGACGTGAGTATTGATGATTTATTTTCATTAAAGAGACAAAAGAGAAAACAAGCAAAAATGATAAAAACAGACTCTTAATGATGCTTTTTAGCTCCATCCAAAAATCGTATCTTTTGGTATAGAGTCCGTTTATATAAAATGAAGTAAAGATTATTACATAAAGAATATAAAAATGTATATACTTTTCTATATCTCCTTCATAATGAATAGGTATAAATCTGTTTAAAAAGAGTCTCTCATAATGAGTTGCATATAGGGCTATTAAAACCACAAAAATATCCGTTAAAAACAGAATAACAAAAGATAGAAGTCTATTAAATCTATAAACGGACATTGGTTTTCTCTTCTATAAAGTTTTTTATCTCTTTTTTGAAATTCTCTTTTGAGAATTTTTGGGCATCTTTTGAGATTTTTTCATAATCAAACTCGCTTTTTTCAAAATCCTCTATCGCCCTATTTATCGCCTCTATACTTTGGTCATAGAAAAAAATTCCGTTTATTTTATTCTTTACACTGTCTAAAACTCCGCCTCTTGCATAACATATAACCGGAGTGCCGCAAGAGAGAGCCTCTATTGGAACTATTCCAAAATCCTCTAAGGCCGCATAAACAAAAGCTTTTGCCCTTTGCATATAATAAATTAACTCTCTATCTTCCCTGTATCCCAAAACTTCCACATTTTTTTTAGCTATTTTTTTTATCTCTTTAAGCTCTTCGCCTTCTCCTATTACAATAAGTTTTTTTTTGTTTTCATTGAAAGCTTTTACGATTAATTTTACTTTTTTGTATGGAACAAGTCTTGAAGCTGTTAGATAAAAATCCTCTTTTTTAGCAAAAAATTTAAATTTTTCGGTATCTGCGAAAGGATTTATCACTGTAGAGTCTCTTTTATAAAATTTTGAGATTCTCTTTTTGACAAAATTGGAGTTTGCGATAAAATAGTCCACTCTATTTGAAGAGATTACATCCCAGATTCTGATTTTATGAAGGGTATATTTTATAAATACCCCCTTAACTCCCTTTATATTATGCTCTTTTATATATGTGTGATACATATCCCAAGCATATCTTATAGGAGAGTGACAGTAACTTATATGAATCTGCTCGGGAGTTGATAAAACCCCTTTTGCCACAGCGTATGAAGAGGATATAACAAGATCGTAATCTCTTAAATCAAAGCTCTCTATAGCCATCGGAAAAAGGGGCAGGAAATGTTTGAAATATTTTTTAGATAATGGAATATTTTGCAAAAAAGAGGTATTGATTTTGACATTTTTTAAAAAATCTCTCTCATTTTCGGGAAGGTGGCATACAAGAGTAAACAGATCGGCATTTGGAAAAATCTCTATGAAAGCCTCCAAAACCTTCTCGGCTCCCCCTTTTGTATAAAGCCAATCGTGAATCAAAGCGACTCTCATAAAACCTCTTTTTTAAAAATTTCAAAATGCTTTTTAAAAGAATTCTCCCATGTAAACTCTTTTGATCTATTATATCCTTTCTCTATCAAAGCCTCTTTTATCTTATCATTCTCTATAACTCTTAAAATCTCTTTTCTTAAACTATCTTCATTTCTTGGATCAATGTATAATGCCGCATCTTTGCAAACTTCCGGCATAGAAGCTACTTTTGAAGTGATAACGGGCGTTTTGCAAGCCATAGCCTCAAGAGGCGGAATGCCAAATCCCTCATATAAAGACGGATATATAAAACAAAAAGCTAAATTATACAAAAAAGCAAGATGCAAATCGTCAAGATATCCCATATAAAAAATATTTTCTCTCTCTTTTTCCAAAATCTCTTTTATTCTCTCATTCTCCCATCCCTTAAAGCCCGCTATTACGAGTTTATAATCTTTTTTGATATATGAGGGCAAATCAAGATAGACTCTAAGAAGATATGATAGATTTTTTCTTGGCTCTATGCTTCCGACAAAAAGAAAAAACCTATCAGGCAGGCGGTTTTCTTTTTTGAAACTCTCAAGCAAAGATTTCTCATATCTTTTATAAAGAGAGTGATTTACTCCGTGATAGATTACATCTATTTTATTCTCGTCAAAAGAGATATACTTTTTTATCTCCTCTTTTGTATAGTTTGAACCTGTTATTATTCTATCAGCTCTTTTAATATTTTTAAAAAAATTCTTCTCAAAATAGTCTATTCTCTCTTTTGGATGCCAAGAGGGATTTAAGATAAAAGAGAAATCGTGAACGGAGACTATGCATCTTTTTGATTTTACAACAGGGCTTGGAATGTAGTTTGGCTGCCAATATAGATCAAAATTTTCTTTATAGAAGTTCTTAGTATAAAACATCAAGGCTTTTTTGAGAGCTTTTTTTAAAAAAGAGTTTTTCAAAAAGGAGGATTTTATATGTTTATAGGAGCTGTTTTTGGAGATTAGTTTTTTTGAAAAAAAACCGTAATAAAACTTTGTATCAAACTCCTCTTTTTTTTCCGCTCTTTTAGATATCTCATAAGCGTATCTTCCTATGCCGGTAAACGCACTCAAGAGAGCTATCGCATCTATAGCTATTTTAGGCTTCAATGATCTCTCTTAAAGTCTCTTTTAAAGAGTAGATTTTAGGTTTCTCTATCAAAGAAAATAGTTTTTTAAAAGAGCCTTTTAAAACTTTTATCTCATTTTTTCTAATAAATTTCTCATTTTTAACCACCTTTATCTCATATCCGAAAATTTCTTCAAATACTTTTAAAACTTCTCTTAAAGAGACGGCTTTTCCTGTGCATACATTTACTATTTGATTTTTGACATTGCTAAACATCAATCTTTTATAGCACTCTATAACAAATCTTACATCGTTAAACTCTCTTTTTACGTCAATATCCCCAAGCTCTATAACTTCTCTTTTTTCTTTAAAATGTTTTACGATTTTTGGAATTACGAAATTTTCGTTTTGATATTTTCCTATATAGTTAAAAGGCCTTGTTATAATTATATTTAAATCTTCAAAATAGCTTTTAGCGGCGTTTTCCATTGCGTTTTTGCTGTTTGCGTAGGGGTTTTGGGGATTTGGGCATAAAGATTCGTCCAAAATCTCTTTTTCTTGATTTCCGTAAATATTTGCGCTGCTTGATAATAAAATCTTTTTTATATCTTTTGACCCTTTTAGGCTATCAAGCAAATTTACGCTTCCAAAGAGGTTTACTTCAAAAATCTTTTTTAAATCCGTCTCTCCCACAAAAGAGATTCCGGCTAAATGAAAGACATAATTTGGTTTTATTTTATCTATTATCTTTTTTAAACTTTCGAAATCTCTTATATCGCATACGAAATGGTTTTTGTTTTTGCTATTTTTTAAAACTATCCCAAAAACCTCAAATCCGTCCCTTTTTAAACTCTCTTCAAGATGTTTTCCGGTAAATCCGTCTATTCCGGTAATTAAAACCCTTTTAGAATACACGTTTATCCTCGTTTCTTCTAAGATCTGCTTCGACCATCATTTTGCAAATCTCTTTAAGAGGAGTTTTAGCCTCCCATCCAAGAACTCTTTTTGCTTTGCTTGCATCTCCTATCAAAAGATCCACTTCAGCAGGTCTATAGAACTTTGGATTTACCTCTACCAAAACTTTTTTGCTTTTTTTATCATATCCCTTCTCTTCTATCCCCTCTCCTCTCCACTCAATCTCTATTCCGACTATCTCAAACGCCAAAGTAACAAAATCCCTTACGCTTTGAGTTTTGTTTGTAGCAAGAACATATGTATCGCAAACATCGTTTTGAAGCATTAGATACATCCCCTCTACATACTCTCTTGCATATCCCCAGTCTCTCTTTGCGTCCAAATTTCCAAGTTCCAATTTATCGCAAAGATTTAATTTGATTTTGGAAACAGCGTCAGTTATCTTTCTTGTAACAAACTCCAAGCCTCTAAGAGGGGATTCGTGATTGAAAAGTATCCCGCTGCAGGCAAAAATATTGTAAGATTCTCTATAATTTACAGTCATCCAGTGGGCATAAAGTTTGGCTGCGGCATAAGGGCTTCTTGGATAAAAGGGTGTGTTTTCGTTTTGAGGTATGCTTTGAACTTTTCCAAACATCTCCGAAGTTGAGGCTTGATAAAATTTTATAGATCTATCAACTATCCTTATCGCTTCCAAAAGATTTACCGCGCCAAGCCCTGTAATCTCTCCTGTGGCTATTGGCTGCTCAAAAGATACCCCAACAAAGCTTTGAGCAGCGAGATTGTATATCTCGTCTGGTTTTATTTTGTCAATCAGTCTGATTGTATTTGAGAGATCGGTTAAATCATGCTCTACTAAATGAAGCTTTTTATCGTTTATTATACCAAGCTCCTCTATTCTCCAAAAATTAACCGAACTGCTCCTTCTAAAAGAGCCGTAAACCTCATATCCTCTCTCAAGCAAAATTTCGGCTAAATATGCTCCGTCTTGCCCAGTTATTCCTGTAATAAAAGCTTTTTTCATAAAGTTACCTCTTTTTTAATTTTTATAATCAGTAAAGGCGCCGCAAAAATCAAGGATAGTGCAAAAATATAAAGCAGATAAAAAACAAGTCCTCTCTCTACGGCAAACCTAAAGAAAAAATCATCTTTTAGTTTCTCATAATCGCATACATAATTATTTGGACAATTCTCTTTTTTAAGCTTTTTATTATTTGATTTTATCTCTTTTTCGATATTAAGAGAAATTTTGTTTAAAGTTTTCAAATCCTCTTCTTTTATATCTTTTTGGCTTATAGTAAAAAATATTTGAAAATACTCCTTATTAAATGGAGACTCATTAAAAATAGTTTTCTGAAGTGATAAAATAGCAAGTTTTTGATTATCTTTTAATATAACGATTTGCCACTCTAATTTTATAAGGTTAAATATATTTTTTAACAGTAAAGGGTCGTTAACCCCTAATTTTTTTAACTTCTCCTTAAAAAGCTCTCTCTCTTTTCTTTTGATAATTCCAAAAAGGGGGTGTTTATCTTTCAAAGTTTTCTGTTTTCTATATATTTTGGTTTTAAAAACCGTGTTGTCAAGTATTACAAATTTTTTGTTTTTTCCATACTCTTTTATGGCGCAAATTGATTTTTGTTTTAAAATTTTTTTATCGTCTGTATCAAAATATCTGATTTTATAGCTTTTTTCCTTCTTCTCTATCTCCCAATCTTCGGGCAGAACCTTTTTAAAATCAAATTTTTCCAAAAAATAAAAAATATTTTTAGCCTCTTTTTGAGAGATAGAGTATCTAAAATCGTAAGAAAATAGATTTATGCAAAGAAGCAAAAAAAAAGCAATCCTCATGCCTGTTCCAAATCCCCGCTGTAAGAGATTAAAGTAGCTTTAGATACGCCTCTTTCGTGCAACTCTTTTAAAAAGGAGGAGTCTTCGTTTTTTAATCTAACTTCGCTTGTTATCTCATAATAGGAAGGATTTATTGTTTTTGATTTCATCTCATATCCGGCCGTTTCTCTTTTTATTAAAGATATAATCTCATCTTCGCTTAATTGATGAGGAATTTGCATAACCAAAAGATATGGCTTTTCCAAAGAGGGGGTTTTGTTCATAGCAAACAGGGCTATTGTAATTAACAAAGAGCCTATTATCGATATATTAAAGTAGCCAACTCCGTTAGCGATACCAACTGATATTGCCCAAAAGATAAATACCAAATCTATCGGGTCTTTTATAGGAGTTCTA
>JALVCR010000268.1 GCA_027009865.1 Campylobacterales bacterium | reverse complement strand
AAAATATCTTTTGAATTTTGAATAGATAAGGAATCCAGATATCTATTATTGATTTTTACTTTACTTAATTTGAAGTTTTTATTTAAAACAAAAATATAGAGATATTTTCCATTTTTTTCATAAAACCACGTAGCATCTTTTAAATTTTTAAACTCTTCAAAAATCAGAGCTTTTAAAATCTCTTTGCCGTTAACCCAAACTCTCATAGCGTTTGGATCGATATTATTTAAATCAATCTTAGCTCTATATATAGAGTAAACATTTTGTTGCACATCTTTGAAATTCTTTGCAATCTTATCTCTTAAATCGCTTTTTAAAACGAGAGTATTTTTTCTAAACTCGCTTTCTAAAAAATTCCAGCTTTTATCTCTCTTTAGGCTTTCAAAAGAAAGTTTTTTAAAAGAACTGTTCTTTATCTCATATCTTGTATCAATTATTGGAAATTTGGACTTTTCCAAACCGTAATCTTTTATTATTATTCCCTCTTTATCTTCTATTTTAATAGGCTCTTTGAAAACTTCTCCTCTTTTAAAGAGTAAAATATCACCTTTTTTGACGCTTAAGAGGAATTTATTTAAAGAATTGGAAATTATTTGATGATGTTCATCTATTATTACAACCTCTTTCCCATTTTCGTGCCTTATATAATATTTGTCCGCAAATAAAAAATTAGACATTAAAAAAATTAATAAAAATTTCTCTTTTTTCATATTAGCTCCTGAAGCATTTAAAAATATATCGTCAATAGATAAAATTATTTAAGTGATAATTTATGAAAAATACATTTAACTTAAATTTTACTTTTTAAATACCGATTTTAATAAAAAGTATAAACGGAGAATAAAAATGAAACAGATAGGATTTTTAGGTATAACTTTATTTATTCTATTTTCATTAAACGGATGCGCTCCTCAAATAGAAAACACTCTAACTTCATCTCTTAAAAATTTAGGGAAATCCTCAAACTTCAAAGGAGAAGAGAAAAACAGATACGATTACGATATGTTAGCCAAAAAATATAAAGAAGAAAACAAAACTTCAGACCTTTTATGGGATTATGAAGCCGGAGTAATAAACCAATATACAAAAAATTATAAAAAAAGCAACAATTACTTTGATATAGCAGAAAATATGATAAAAAAATATGACAAAGAGATTATGGCTTCAAAAGCTTTGGCAAATATAGGCTCTCTTCTTACAAACGATACCTTTTTGGATTACAGGCCGAAAATATATGAAAAAATCATGGTAAATACCCTAAAGGGAATCAATTTTATGGCGTTAGGAGATAAAAAAAACGCAAGAATAGAATTTAACAGAGCACTTGTAAGAGAGCAAAGAGCTAAAATGTTTTTCAAAAAAGAGATAGAAAAGATAAGAAATGATATCAAAAACGAAAATAAAAAAGAGCTTAAAAAAAATAAACAGCAAAACTCCTCTTTAATTTTAAAAAGCGCCAATCATCCCAAAACAAGAGAAGCAATAGAGAAACAATATACAAACCTATTTGCTTTTAAAGCGTATAGAGATTTTGTAAATCCATTTAGCACCTATATTTCGGCTCTATATTTTTACAATGTAAAAGATTACAGAAAAGCTGCCGATCTTTTCAAAGAGAGCTACGCAATGATAAAGGGCATAGATAGCGGAGATAAAATAGTAAAAAGAGACTGGCTTACGGCTATTAGAGCCAAAAAATCGATAAGATTTAGAAAACGCCACTATACATGGGTTATATTTCTAAACGGAGAGGGGCCTATAAAAAAAGAGATTAGAATAGACGTTCCTTTGTTTTTGATATCAAAAAATGTAAACTACACAGGAATTGCTCTGCCTACCATA
>JALVCR010000267.1 GCA_027009865.1 Campylobacterales bacterium | reverse complement strand
CAGTTTGAAACCTATCGTCAAGGAGAGGATAAAAGAGGAAATTTTATATGTCTAAAAAAAGAGATATAAAGCTTTTTATTTATGATATCAAAAAATCTTATGAAGCTATATTCGACTATGTAAAATGTTTAAAAATAATTTCATCAAATCGCTTTTTAATATATTAACTCTATACGTTTTTATACTTCTATTGGGAATAATGGCTTTCTATGCCCAAAAATATCACTATATAGAACATATTTGGGATTGCTGGAGCGTGATAGACACTGCAAGCGCGGTAGCTTTAGCGACTTTGGCAATAATTGCCTATTATGAATATATCAAAGGAAAAGATGTAATAAAACTATATTTTTTAGTAGGAGATAAAAAAATCGATACCAATCTCTCACTTTTAAGAAAAGATTTCTCAAGATCTGAGCTTTTGGGAATTTTGGGAATGATCCAAAAAAATCCCAAAGAGAGATTTAAAATATCATATTTTAAAAATCCGGAAATTTTAAACAAAATTCAAATGATTCAAAAAGGACAAGGCAAAGAATTTATTATAAAATTGGAAGAAGATGAGCTTTCATTTTTTGATATAGATACAAAAACAAGTGAAAATTAAAAATAGTTCAATTACAACTCCCTCTTTTTCTTCCCTTCCTCTTAACTGTTTCTAAAAAATCTTAAAAGTAAATATTATTTAAATTTTAGGTAAAATCTGATATTATCTTTAAAATAAAATTTCAAATATATATTTTAAATTTTACAATCAAAAAGGATTGGATGTGATTATATCGATTCTCGGAATAGCCGGCGCTAAATTTGACCATGAAAAATGCCTTCCCAAAAAAGAAAACGGCAAAATTTTATATTCAAAAGCATTTTACAATGCTTCAGTTTTAAATAAAAATTCAAATTCATACTGCAATTCCACCCATTTTCTTTTGGAAAATTTTGATGATAAGTTTGTTTTTATAGGCACAAAATGCGCAATAAAATTTCAAAAAGAGATACTTCATAAATATATTTTAGACAAAGATATAATATTTAAAGAAGTTGAAGATAATAGCTTGGATGATATCTTTGAAGAGGTTTTTGAGCTTCTTGAAAATTACGAAAATATAATTTTAGACATAACCCACGGTTTTAGACATCAGCCAATTATGGCGATTTTTGCATCCACTCTTTCGCAGTTTTTAAACAGAAAAGATTTAAAAATAATATTTGCAAAAGAGGAAGAGAAAAATAAAAAATACTCCTACATATATCTTGACGAATATATAGAGATAACTCAGCTTTCGCTGCTTTTGACAGGTTTCATAAGAACTCTAAATTTTATCGGTGTTAAAAATTTAACTCTAATAAACTCCCAAGTTTTTGAAAATTTCAGCGAAGCTCTTTTATCCAACGACATCAAAGGAGTTGAAAAATATTATAAAAAACTCGATAAGGAGTTATGGAGACTAAAAAAAAGAGAAGATTTAAAACATCTTGAAAATCTGCTGGATATGATATACAAAGAGCTTTCTATACTTAGAAACTTTGAACATTTCGATATCTATCTAAAATATTTTATATTATCTAAAATGACCATAGAAAAAAACTATTTAATCGTCTCCATCACCTACATTTTTGAATCTTTAAGAGAGTATTGCTCCTTTCGCTTTGAAAATATTACTAAAAACATCCGTTTTAGAAACTCTTACGAAAAAAACACCGAAGTTATGGATACAGTATGCAACATAAAAAGAAACAGAAAAGAGAACAAAATTCAAAAAAAATTTAAATATATTTATGAAAAAAACCGCTCCCAATTTAAGCGAGTAGCAAAAGTTTACAAAGAGGTAAAAGATATAAGAAACGAACTT
>JALVCR010000266.1 GCA_027009865.1 Campylobacterales bacterium | reverse complement strand
GAAAAGAGGCAAAATTTGATCAAGCAACCCCCTTTTTCCTCCCACCCATTTTATAAACGGCTGATATTTTAAAGTTTTTATTTTTCTTACGCTTATAGTCATTTATCTACCTTTTTTATGATAAAACCCCATATTATAAATCACTCTAACTGTAATTATTATATCCAAAAACCCACTATTTTCTAAAAAGGGAATTTATCTCTTGCTCTTTCCTATCTTTATGCTAAAATTTCTATCAAACTTCCTTTCAAAAGGGTATATATGCGCCATTTAATAAATACAAGAGATTTAAGCAAAGAGGAGATAGAAGAGCTTTTTAAAAGGGCAAAAGAGTTTAAAGAGGGAGATTACAAAGAAATTTTGAAAGACAAGCTTATAATTACGATATTTTTTGAAAATTCCACCAGAACAAGAAGCAGCTTTGAGGTTGCGGCAAAGAGGCTTGGAGCAGAAGTTGTAAATCTTGATATCTCCAAAAGTTCGTCAAAAAAGGGAGAGACACTATTTGATACGGCGGCAAATCTGGATGCTATGGAGCCAAACGCCATTATAGTAAGACACAAAAACGCCGGCGTTCCAAAAATATTATCAAAATATGTAAACTGCCCTATCCTAAACGGAGGGGACGGAGCGCACGCTCACCCCACACAAGCGCTTTTGGATCTATTTACAATAAAGGAGTATTTTAATGAAGTTAAAGGAAGAAAAATAGCAATAGTTGGAGATATTAAAAACTCAAGAGTGGCAAACAGTAATATAGAGCTTTTAAACAGATTCGGACTTGAGGTTATTTTAGTAGCTCCCCCACAGTTTTTACCGGTAACAAATCTAAAGACTTCATACAATTTAAAAGAGGTTATAAAAGATGTTGATATAGTAATGAGCCTTAGAACTCAAACGGAAAGACACGCAAATCAAATTTATGCCTCTTTGGAAGATTATGCTACAGATTTTTGCATAACAAAAGAGATAGCCAAAGATTATAATTTTATTTTGCTCCATCCAGGCCCCGTTCACAGAAATATAGATATCGACGATGAGATGCTATCTGATGAAAGGTGCAAAGTATTAGAGCAGGTAAAAAATGGAGTTTACGTAAGAATGGCGGTTTTGGAGAAACTGATAGCCAGATGTTAAAAAAGCTTTTGAATTTTTACGGAGAAAAAGAGGAGGATATACTATTTATTATAGATTTTGAGGCAAAAAATTTCTTTATCTCTCCCATAAAATCCCTTCCAAAAGATATACTCTTTGAAATAGACAAAAAAGCCAAAAAAAGCGAAAAAAAAATAGAATATACAAAATATCCAATCTCTTTTGAGAGATATAAAAAAGCCTTTTTTAAAGTAAAGGAGGAGATAAAAAAGGGAAATACCTATCTTTTAAATCTCACATTTGCTTCCAAAATCAAAACAAATCTCTCTCTAAAAGAGATATATACTTTTAGCGATGCAAAATATAAATTATACTTTAAAGATAAGTTTGTATGCTTCTCTCCTGAAACTTTCATAGAGATAAAAAACAACAAAATTTACACCTATCCTATGAAAGGAACGATAGATGCGAGAATAAAAAATGCTAAAGAGAAGATTTTAAGCAATCAAAAAGAGATGGCCGAACACACGATGGTTGTAGATCTTTTAAGAAATGATCTCTCCATAGTGGCAAAAAGAGTAAGAGTAGAGAAGTTTCGATATATAGATAAGATAAAAGCCGGAGAAAGAGAGCTTTTGCAGGTTAGCTCAAAAATATCGGGAGAGCTTGAAGATAACTGGAATAAAAGGCTTGGAGAGATTCTTCTATCTTTATTGCCGGCTGGCTCTATTAGCGGAACACCCAAAAAAAGCACAGTTAG
>JALVCR010000265.1 GCA_027009865.1 Campylobacterales bacterium | reverse complement strand
AATTACAATAAAAAACAAGAGATCAGTGATTGATCTCTCCTCCGACTTTAGCAAAAAGGAGCAAAGAGGCGATACTCAAAACTCTATCGGCAATCTTTTCGCTTTTTCTAAGTGTAGTTAAAAGTTTATGATATACTTTGAAAGTCTCTATATTCTCTTTTGCCACTTTCAAAACATTCTCTTCCAAAATTTCAAAAAAATCATCAGTTTTGCTCTCTGAGACGACAACCTGATTAAAAAGCTCTTTTACCTCGTCTATGCAGTCGGTCTCTATCATCCCGACTATCCCCTCCAAAGCCTTTACGGTCTCTTTATGCATTGGAACGGCGTATTTTCTTACAATTTGAGTATCTATTTTAGGACAAACGGCAATCAAACCCTTTATCAAATTTCTCGTATTTGTCGCAAGCCTCTCATATTCGTTGTTTATCTTAAGATAGGCCACAAGGGTTCTAAGATCCCTTGCCTCAGGAGAGAAGCGCGCAAGCATTATAACTATCTTATTATCTATCTCAACCGTTTTTTTGGCGATATTTTTCAAATGCTCCTTAACCTTGGCATAAGTATCCTCTGGACAATTATTTTGGCTTGCGTTTTCCATAACGCCCAAAACCACTCTATTTGCTTTTAATAAACTCAAAGCTATGTTTTTCATATCTTCCGTAACACTTTGAAGGTCTTTTTGATATCTTTTTAACATTATCCAAATCTCCCCGTTATATAATCTTCCGTTAATTTCTCGCTTGGAGTAATAAATATCGTCTCAGTTTTATTATACTCTATCAGTTCTCCAAGATACATAAATGCCGTATAATCGCTGATACGGCTTGCTTGCTGCATATTGTGAGTAACTATCGCTATTGTAACATCTTTTTTAAGCTCCGTAACAAGCTCCTCTATCGCTCCTGTAGATATCGGATCCAAAGCCGATGTGGGCTCATCAAAAAGCAAAACTTTAGGCTTTACCGCAACCGCTCTTGCAATACATAGCCTTTGCTGCTGTCCTCCGGAGAGAGAAGAGCCGTCTGCGTTTAATCTATCTTTTACCTCTTCCCACAAAGCCGCTCCCTTTAGGGCGTGCTCTACTCTGTCTTTTAATTCGGTTTTGTTTTTTATCCCCTGAAGTCTAAGGCCGTAAGCTACATTATCAAAAATACTCATAGGAAAGGGAGTCGGTTTTTGAAAAATCATACCTATTTTAATTCTTAGATTTATCAAATCTATCTTTTTATCAAGAATATTTTTCCCTTCAAATAAAATCTCTCCCTCATATCTGTTTCCGGGATACAAATCGTGAATTCTGTTTAAACTTCTAAGAAGAGTAGATTTACCGCAGCCGCTTGGCCCTATCAATGCCGTAACCTTGTTTGTGGGAATCGGCATATTTATATTTTTAAGACTCGGCTTATCGTTTCCGGCATAATAGAAACTTAAATTTTTAATCTCTATCTCTTTTGGTTCTTTTACCTCGCAAATAGTAGCCATTATCTCTTCCCTTTCTTTTTAATCAAAACTCTACCGATAATATTTATACCCAAAACAAACATTCCAAGAATAAAAGCGGCCGCCCATCCAAGCTTAATCCAATCCTGATACGGACTTGTAGCGTAATTAAATATCGTAACGGTTAAACTTGCCATCGGCTGATTCATATCAAGAGTAAAAAAGTTATTGCTAAAAGAGGTAAACAATAAAGGAGCCGTCTCTCCCGCAATTCTTGCAATAGATAATAAAACTCCCGTTACAACGCCAACCTTTGCGCTTCTAAAAACAACCTGCAAAATCACTTTATATTTAGGAGCGCCCAAAGCATAGGCAGCTTCCCTTAGAGTTTGAGGAACAAGATTTAACATATCATC
>JALVCR010000264.1 GCA_027009865.1 Campylobacterales bacterium | reverse complement strand
CTTTTATCTCTTCATCTGGATGATTTGTATAAATATCAAGAATTTTATCTGTAAAAGAGAAAACCTCTTCTGTGGGATTATTTTGCAAATTTTTTGCTGTCTTTTGCATATTTTCTATATTTTTTAGTTTTTTATATCCTTTAAACTCTTTTGCTCCTATGAAGATTAAAATTATAGAAAATATAAAGAGAGATAAGGCATAAAAAACTCCAAGAAGAGGAGCATTATTAAAAATTGAGAAAAAACGCTCATAAATATCATAAATAGAGCCTATTAAAAACGCTGTAAGAGCTGAGAGAATTAAAATAGTTAAAGTATAATTCCTTTTTTTAGATTCTCTCTTTATCTTCTCTTTTTCTTTTGTAACTTCGTTTAAATCCACATCTACTTTTTGGGGAGAGATATTCTCTTTTTGTTTTTCTATTTTTTCTTGTTTTACTTTTTGAGGTTTTATCATAGTTTATCCTTTAAAATGTTATAAATTATTCTATCCATTCTAATATGAGGAGGAGCTTGTGTATTGGTTTGTGGAAATCTTGGAGGTTTGAAATTTGGGAATTTAAATTCCCTATTCCATAAATCTTCGCTTTTTAAACTTTTTGGAAGTTCTCCAGGGTAGTAAATACAGCTTTCCTCTTCTCCTTCTATCACCCCTTTTAAGCAGGCCTTTTCTTCGCCTTCTATTTTGGTATATACGGTTTGGGCGCATTTTACGGAAGCTATAACCGTAACATCGGTTTCTATATGTTCTACGTCAAGCTCTCTTTTTATATCATAAATCATATCTTCCAAAAGTTTTTTATACTCCTCTATTTGATTTTTTGGAATTAAATCAGCTTTTGTGGCTGCGAATATTACTCTCTCTATTTTTAATCCAAAGAGTTTTGTTATGAAATTGTTTTTTCCATAAGTGAAATTTTCCAAAATCTTTTTTATTGAATATCTCATATCTTCAAAGCTTTCTTTTGAATTTTCTAAAGTTTTCAAAAGGTCTATTAAAACTATTTGAGTATCAAAATTTTGAAAATGATCCAAATGCAGTTTTTTTACTACATCTTTTACGTATCTTTTATATCTTTCTTTAAATCTTGCATATACTGAATTTTCATCTATATTAGAAATTATCTGGGGAGCGGGCAGGGGAGAGAAGAGTAAAATCGGATCGTTTGATAAATCTCCTGGTTGCAAAAGACGGCCGGGTTGGATGAAACTAAGCCCTTTTTCATAGCACTTTAAAAGATACTCTTTATATTTTTCCACTATCTTTTCATCTATTTCTTCATCGCTTTTAGAGTATAAATCTATGGAGTTTATCATCCTTATATACTCTTTGGAAAGTTTTAATCTTAAATCTTTTAAAGCAAGCTCTAAATTGTTCATTGACCAATCTTCAAAATTTCTCCCTTGCATATCCAAATCCAAAAGCCACTCTCCGGGATAGTCTATAAGCTCTAAATCTATCTTTTTATTTTCTATCCAGCTGTAGCTGCTTTTTACGGTTATCTCAAGTGTAGTTTTTGTTACAGATTTTGTAGATTTTGGCCAGGTTGGATTTTTGGAACGAAACTCTCTTACAAAATTATAGTAATCAAATCTTGCTATTGAGCTTTCGGGAGGCATCAATTTTACATTAAATTTTTTTTTGCTTTTTTGATGAACATAATCTATCTTATCGTCTGCTAAAAGTTGATATATAAGAGAAGTTAAAAAAACACTTTTACCGCTTTTGCTAAGTCCGGTTACCGCTACTCTCATTTTTTCTTTAAATCTTGGTATTTTAAAGGAGATATCGAAATCAAAATCAAAAATATTCATATTTAATCCTCAGATTTTATTGTAAAATTATATCAAAAGGATTTTTTATATAAATTATTCCTAATAATTGTGGTAGAATCGCGTAAATGAATGTAACTCTTTTAAGACATGCTCCAGTAGAAAAAAAATTCTTAAACTCTTTTAACGGCTGGATAGATATAGATATTCAGATAGATAAAAATAGTAAGAAAATAATTAAACTTAAAGAGACTCTTTTAAAGAGTAATTTTGATCAAGTTTACTCTTCCGATTTGAAAAGGTGTGTAAATACTCTTAAAATTTTAGGATTTTTTAATTTTACTAAACTGTTTGAATTTAGAGAGATAGCTTTTAGGGATTTTGCGGAAGGCAGAAGTTTTGAAGAGATAGAAAAAATAAATCCTCCGCCTTTGGAAGCTTTTGAAAATATTGAAAAATGGATAAATTTTATAGCAAAAGAGTCTTTAAATGAGTTTTTAGATAGAGTAAAGAGAGGAATTAAAAAATTAAGAGGAGAAAATATTCTTATTTGCACTCATAAAGGCGTTATAGAAGCTTTTTTAAAAATATATAAAGATATAGAGTTTTTTAGCGAAAAGATATCCTATCTGGAAGTGATTCAGATTAATAATCTTTTAATTAGAGATTAAATATAATAATTAAACTTTTTATAAAAATAAAATATTTTTTCTTTTTTTTCAAAAAAGGAAACAATTTTCCTTTATAGTAAAAAATTTATTATTTTTAACGATATTATTTTTATGGAAAATAGCGTATAATCTAATTTTATTTTAAAGGTTTTTCAAAGTGCTTTTTAATTCTTATATCTATATTTTTGTATTTTTACCTATTGTATTTTTTGGCTATTTTTATTTAGTAAAGAGAGAATGGCTTTTGGCTTCAAAGGCGCTTCTTGTTTTATCATCTCTATTTTTTTATGCATGGTGGAATATAAAATATCTTCCTTTGATTTTAGTTTCTATGTTCGTAAACTATGCTATAGGAACGACTCTATCTAATAATACACTTAAGAGACATAATAAAAAACTTTTAATAGCAGGTATAGTTTTTAATGTAGGTTTGCTTGGATATTTTAAATATGCCGATTTTTTTATTGAAAATATTAATTTTCTTGTAAATGCTAATATTCCTCTTTTGCATTTAGCTTTGCCTCTTGCTATCAGCTTTTTTACATTCCAGCAAATTGCTTATTTGGTGGACAGTTATAAAGGTGAAACTAAAGAGTATGATCTTTTAAATTATATGGTTTTTGTCAGTTTTTTTCCTCAGCTAATAGCGGGTCCTATTGTTCATCACAAAGAGATGATGCCTCAATTTGAGGATAAAGAGAATAAAAGATTAATTTATAAAAACATAACAGCCGGGCTTTTTATATTTGCGATAGGACTTTTTAAAAAGGCGGTTATAGCCGATACGCTATCTCCTTATGTGGCTTTGGGATTTGATTCTGGAGTAAATCTTAGTTTTTTTGAAGCTTGGAGCGTAATTTTATCATATGCTATGCAGCTTTATTATGATTTTAGCGGTTATACCGATATGGCTATAGGTTCGGCTCTTTTATTCAATATAAAACTTCCTATAAATTTCAACTCTCCTTATAAAGCTTTAAATATTCAGGATTTTTGGAGAAGATGGCATATTACACTTAGCAGATTTTTAAGAGATTATATTTATATACCCCTTGGAGGAAACAGAAAGGGCAGATTTAGAACTTATTATAATCTTTTTGTAACATTTTTAATTGGAGGCATTTGGCACGGTGCTGGATGGACATTTGTATTTTGGGGATTCTTACACGGTATAGGAATGGTTATTCATAGATTCTTTAAAGAGCTTGGATACTCTATGAATAAATATTTAGCATGGTTTATAACTTTTGTGTTTGTAAATATCACTTGGGTCTTCTTTAGAGCTAAAGAGTGGGATGATGCTATTAGGCTTCTTAAGGGAATGTTTGGATTTTACGGATTTAAACTGCCTCAAATGAACTATTTTAATGCAGAAAATTATCCGGCTCTTTTTGTTTTAATAATTTCCACATTTGCCGCTTTATTTTTGAAAAATTCGATGCAAATGTGGCAAGAGTTAAGGCCCGGATTTAAAACGGCTTTAGTTGGAGGAGGAGTTTTTGCGTTCTCTTCAATGTTTCTAACAAGAGTTAGCGAATTTTTATATTTTAATTTTTAGGTTTTGAGATGGAAGAAGCTTATAAAAAAACTTTAAAATGGATGTTTGGAATCTTTTTTTCCTTTATGGCATTGGTTGGAACTGTAAATTACGTTATGGATTCATATTGGACGTTTGATCATGAAAATATTTTCAATCAAATGCAAACGGGAGCTAATGAACGGCAACAAAAAACAAATTATATCTATTTTCATAAATTTGATTATGACTCCCTTCTTTTGGGAAGCAGCAGGACAACACTTATAAATCAAAATGATTTCAATCCTCCTTTAAAAGTTTTCAATTATGCCGTATCTTTGATGCTGCCAAAAGAGTATGAACCTTACATTGATTTTGCAAAAAAGGTAAAAGGCGGAGAGTTTGAGTATATAATTTTGGCTTTGGATTTTTTTGGGACTAATAAATATGAAAATAGTAATGTAAATCCAGAGAGGATTATAAAGAATACAACATCTTTTCTTTATAGATGGAAACTTCTCTTTAGCATTGATGCTTTGAGAAACTCTATTGCAAATTTGAGAAGATTTATAACCGGTAAAAAGTATAGAAGATCATATAATAGACATAATGTAGCAACTACCGATATTTTAGATCCAAAATTTGCCAAAAAATTTATAGAAAGAAGAAATTATTGGGAAAAAAAGTATGTTTATGATGAGAATTACACCAATATTTTAAAAAATTTAAAGAAAAAAAATCCTCACAGCAAATTTATAGTTTTTACAACCCCAGTTAGCGCTCATATGTTTAGATTGATGATAAACGAGGGAAGGATTAAAGATTATGAAAGATGGCTTAAAGAACTTGTAGAAATTTTTGGAAAAGTTACCAATTTTATGACTGAAAACAGTATAACCAACGATTACGCTCATAACTATCTTGATTCAAATCACTTTTATCCAAGAATCGGAACTTTAATAGCTCATAAAGTATTAGGAAGAAAAGATCCTAATATTCCTCCTGATTTTGGAGATGTTTTAACAAAAGAGAATATAGATGAATATATCAAAAAATTAGATAAAAAGTATATAGAAGAATTAGCTAAAGCAAAACAAAAAGAGATAAAAAAAAAGCTGACATTAAGTAGGGAAGAAGAGGAATCCTCTTCTCTTTAATTAGTTTAATATTTTCTGCATTTAAACATTTTAAATCTCTCTCCCATAAATGCCGGATCTATTAAAAGTTTAGCTCTATTTAATTCGCTAAAATATGTTTTTTGATCGGTATTTTTTCTAAGCATATCCAAAAGCTCTATCAAGCCAAATTCTGTTAAAGCGGTAATTTGACTTTTAAATTCTATATCTTTAGCTTTTGATTCTTTAAAAGAGTCTATTAAGTGATTGAAATGGACATCATAAGTTATATCCGATTTTTTAAAAAGTGTTTTTAGAGAGATATTTTCGTTTAAATTTTCATCTTTTGCAAATTTGGTTAAAGAGAAAAAAGGATAGACTTGATGTTTGCTATAGATTCTCAAGGAGATATCTCCTCTTGGAAGTTTTTCTCCGTAATCAAAAGTTATAAATTCATACTTTTTTATACCGTTGCTTAAATCTTTTGCAAACTCTTCATAGCCTTTTGCTATCTCTCCAATTTTTATATTATATTTATTTGAAAGTTTTTTTGTAAATTCATCCATTTCCATAAAATGAGGTTCAAAATTCTCATCTATATATAACTGTTTTCCATCTTTTATAACTTCACACTCAAATGCGTCAAATAGTTCATTGGAGACAATGAAAGCCTCTTTGAGATTTAAATCTTTTAAAGATTTAAAATGTTGCAATTTAACTGCGTCCCCAAAAGATTTTTTAAAATAATCTTTTTGTGCTTTTATATTCTCATCTTGAGGCTCTACTATTGCAAATGTTAAAGTATCTAATAATTTTGGCTCAAGCGTATAAATAAACTGCACTATATCTGCAAGAAGATATCCTTGGTGAGCTCCGATTTCCAAAATAAAGGCATCTTTGGAAAAAAATCCCTCTTTTAGACTTGTAAGGAATTTTTTTGCAATTGAACCTCCAAAAAACATGCTGCTTGAAACGGCTGTGTAAAAATCTCCCTTTTTTCCTATCTGTCTAAATTTTGCATAATATCCATCTTTTGCATAGAGCCATTCTCGCATAAACTCGCTAAATTTTTTAAGTTTCATTAGTTTGCAACCTCTTTTAAAACTTCTCTTAAAATTTCAAAGCCTCTATCCATCTCTTTTTTGGTTATTGTAAGAGGAGGTAAAAATCTTAAAGTATTTCTTCCAGCTTTAAGCACCAAAAGCCCTTTTTCAAAAGAGGTATTGACTATCTTATTTAAAGTTTCCAAATCTTTAATTCTAAGACCTCTCATAAAGCCAATTCCAACCTCTTTTAAAACTATTTTATCAAATTCTTTTGCCAGCTCTTTTGTTTTTGTCTCAAAATATATAAATCTTTCATCAAGCTTTCCAGATTCTTTTTCCTCTTTTAAAATATCCAAAACTTCATTAGCCGCTTTGGTTACAAGAAAATTTCCTCCAAAAGTGCTTCCGTGATCTCCGGGTTTGAAAATATCTTTTAGTTTTGTCATTATCGCTCCTATCGGGACTCCTCCTCCCAAGCCTTTAGCTAAAGTAATTATGTCAGGTTCTATCTCATATAGATTTGAGGCAAGAAGTTCTCCTGTTCTAAAAATTCCTGTTTGTACCTCATCTACTATCAATAGAATATCTCTCTCTTTTAAAAATTTAGATAGATTTTGCACTTTTTCTTTATCTTGAGGCTCTACGCCTCCTTCTCCTTGAATTAGCTCAATCATGACAGCTATTGTTTTTTCATCGCATAAAGATGGAATTTCTTCTATATTTTCTGCATATACAAAACCATCTGGGAATGGACCAAAATAGTTGTGCATTTTCTCTTGGCCGGTAGCTTTTAGAGCTGTTATTGTTCTTCCATGAAAAGAGTGCTTTAATGTAATTATTTTGTATCTTTTTACTTCTCCTTCCACTTCTCCATATTTTCTTGCTATTTTTATTGCTCCTTCGTTTGCTTCCGCTCCGCTGTTTGCAAAAAAACATCTCATATCATATCCGCTTCTTTCAATCAATTTTTTAGCAAGAAGCGCTTGGGGTTCTATTAAATACAGGTTGGAGATATGAATGATGCTTTTTGCACTTTCACAAATAGCATTTGCTAATCTTTCATTTGCATGTCCTACGCTTACCACTCCTATTCCGCTTGTAAAATCTATATACTCTTTTCCATCTTCACTAAAAAGAGTAGCATTTTTACCATTTTTGAAATTTACATAGTTTCTATTGTAAGAGTGAAGCACATACTCTAAATCAATCTCTTTTAAATTCATTTTTTTCCCTTTTGCTGGTGATTTGGAAATTAATCACTTATTTTATAATATTTCGATAGTTTTTTAAACTTTAAAAAGCATAAATTTTTTTATAAGCGATTTTACAAAAAAATAATTAGCCTCTTATTGATTTAAGCTCTTTTTAAGCTTTTACATTATATAATTTCGGCCTCGTTTGAGAGAGCGGGGGTTTGGAAGCCTTCGAGGTCTATAAAACATAATGTCAGAGAGATATTTGA
>JALVCR010000263.1 GCA_027009865.1 Campylobacterales bacterium | reverse complement strand
TGTGAAGTTGCCTGTAATGAACAAAACAATAATCCTTTTGATATTAAGTGGAGAAGAGTGGGAGAAGTTGAGGGAGGAGTTTTCCCAAATGTCAGTTTGATATTTTTATCAATGAGCTGCAATCACTGTATAGATCCCTGGTGTCTTAAAGGGTGTCCTACCGAAAGTTATATCAAGCTTGATAACGGCATAGTGATTCATGATGATGAAGCTTGCATAGGATGCCAATACTGCACTTGGAACTGCCCTTATGACGTGCCGGTATTTCACGAAGAGCGCCATATCGTTACAAAATGTCATATGTGTTATGAGAGAATCGAAAACAATCAAACTCCCGCATGCGTTCAGGCCTGTCCCGAAGGAGCGATAGAGATAGAGGCTGTAAATAAGGATGAATGGCTAAAAGGGGCTATCGATAAAGAGGGAAACGCTCCCGGCTTGATAGATGCGAGAGTTACAAATTCTACCACAAGATTTACTTTGCCTGAAAGTATGCCAAAAAATCTAACTCCGGCAGATCATGCTTTGATAAAGCCAGCTCACAAAGAGATTCCTTTGGTGTTTATGACTCTTTTAACTCAAATAGGTTTTATAGGCTTTGCGGCTATTTTTTTGGGGGATTTGGCAAATTTATTTTTTAATCTTCCATCTGCTTCTTTTTCTATGAGTTTTGTCATATTTTCTCTTTTGGCTGTCGGTCTTCCTTTGTCCGCTTTGCATCTTGGACGCCCTTTTAAAGCTCTAAGCGCTATGAAAAATATAAAATCTTCTTATCTTAGCCGGGAGGCTTTAGCTTTGGGGGTTTTTGCTTTTTTTACGATGATTACGGCTCTTTTTTACTATTTTAAGATAGGGGGATTTTTTAGAATTTTTGTGGAGATGGCTGGAGTTTTGATAGGAGCTTACGGAATTTACGCTCAGTCTATGATTTACAGAATCGATGCAAAACCTACTTGGAATAGAAAAACAACAACTTACAGATTTTTTAGCGCCGGTTATATAGGGGTTATGATTTTAGCCTTTATAGCTCTTTTGGAAAATGAGGAGAAAGTGGCAAATATTCTGCTATCTTTGGCAATTTTGCTTGGAAGCATTCAAATTTATCTATTTTTTGAATCGCAAAGATTTTATGATCTTTTAAGAGAGGATAATAAGTTTTTCTATCAGATAAAAAAGGCAAAAGAGCTTTTGGAGAATGATTTTAAAAAGCTTTATCTTTTTAGAAAAATCTCTCTTTTTGCGGGAGCTGTCTTTTTGCCTCTTTTTACGGTTATAGCCGTAAATGCCGGGAGTTTCTCTTTTGGTCTGTTTTTAGCTTCTTTAGCGGTTATTGTCTCTTTTCTAAGCGAATTTGCAGGAAGGGTTTTGTTTTATGCAACCGCTGTTAAAACTTCCATGCCGGGCAATTTTTTTGCCGGAAATCAAAGGGGATAGAGATGGGATTAAAAGATAAAATCAAAGAATTTTTGGGATTTGATATCAAAGAGGATAAATACGCTTTAGTTGACGATCCTGTTTTTGGAAAGATTTCAAAAGAGAAAAAACCCGATTTTTGGGTTAAATCTACCTGCGGATATTGCGGTGTTGGATGCGGGCTTTATATAGGGGTAAAAGATGAGAAAGCCACCTATACAAAAGGGGATCCAAAGCATAGCGTAAATTTTGGAACTCTTTGCCCTAAAGGGCTTAGCGAACATTATATGCTTTACGCAAAAAACAGAGTTTTAAGGCCAAAGATTAGAAAAAGAGGCGTTTTGGAAGATGTAAGCTGGCAGGAGGCTTTCTCCTATACGGCAAATGAGTTTAAAAGAGTTCAAAAAGAGTATGGAAAAAAGGCATTAGCCGTTATCTCCACCGGACAGCTCTTAACCG
>JALVCR010000262.1 GCA_027009865.1 Campylobacterales bacterium | reverse complement strand
AGTAAGCAGAGGCGGCTCTTTGATGGCTGCCTGGATGATGCACTATCATCAGGAAAATCCATTTTATACCGCATTTGACGATATTTTGGATATTTGCAGAGAGTATGATGTATCTTTATCTTTGGGAGATTCATTGAGACCCGGATGTCTGTATGACGCAAGCGACGAGGCTCAATTAAGCGAGCTTAAGGTTCTTGGAGAACTTACTTTAAGAGCATGGGAGAAAGATGTTCAGGTAATGATAGAGGGTCCCGGACACGTTCCTTTAAATCAGATAGAGAGAAATATGAAGCTTGAGAGAGATTACTGTCATGACGCTCCTTTTTATATTTTGGGGCCTCTTGTTACAGATATAGCCGCTGGGTATGATCATATAGCAAGCGCTATTGGAGCGGCAGTTGGAGGATGGCATGGAGCAAGCATGCTGTGTTATGTTACTCCAAAAGAGCATTTGGGACTTCCAAACGCAAAAGATGTAAGAGAGGGAATTATCGCTTATAAGATAGCCGCACACGCTGCTGATATTGCAAGAGGCAGAAAAGGGGCTATGGAAGTTGACAATCAGATGAGTGATGCAAGATACAATTTTGATTGGAATAAGCAGTTTGAGCTTGCCTTAGATCCAGATAGAGCAAGAGAGTATCATGATGAGACTCTTCCTCAAGATGTTTTTAAAGAGGCTGAATTTTGCTCTATGTGCGGACCTAAGTTTTGCGCATATAAAATTACGCAAGATATAGTAAAAGATCATAGCGAAGCTATAAGCTAAAAAATAAATTTTATAAAGAAAGGAAGTAGATGTTAAACGTAGAAAGCGTTAAAGAGAAGTTAAAAGAGGTTATATATCCCGGATTTACTAAAAGCATAGTGGATTTTGGATTTGTTAAAGATATAGAAGCGGCAAAAGATGCTGTTTATGTGGAGATAGAGATTACATCTTCAGCTCCTGAAGTTGAAGCCCAGCTTAGAGACGATATAACCAAAAAGCTTGAGCTTTTGGGAGCAAAGAGAATTGATATAGTTGTTAAAAAGCCAAAAATGCCAAGAGAGACAAGCTCTCATGGAAAAAATATAGCTCCTCAGATTAAAAATTTCGTTATGGTAAGCAGTGGAAAAGGTGGGGTTGGAAAATCCACAACAACTGTTAATCTTGCGATAGCCACCGCTATGCAGGGTAAAAAAGTAGGGCTTTTGGATGCGGATATTTACGGTCCAAATATCCCAAGAATGATGGGAATAGTAGGCAAAAGACCCGAAGTTGTGGGAAATAAGGTAAAGCCAATTGAAGCTTACGGAATAGAGGTTATGAGCATGGGCTCTTTGATGGAAGAGGGGCAGTCTCTTATATGGAGAGGCGCTATGATTATGAAAGCTATTCAGCAGTTTTTGCAAGATATTATGTGGAGCGATTTGGATGTATTGTTTATAGATATGCCTCCAGGAACGGGAGACGCTCAGCTTACATTGGCTCAAAGCGTGCCTGTTACAAGCGGTATAAGCGTAACCACTCCTCAAAAAGTCTCTTTGGACGATACTGCAAGAAGTTTGGATATGTTTAAAAAGCTTCATATCCCGATAGCCGGAATAGTTGAGAATATGAGCGGATTTATATGTCCGGGAGATGGAAAAGAGTATGATATTTTTGGAAAAGGAACGAGCGCGGCTTTAGCTAAAGCTTATGATACGGTAGTTTTGGGAGAGATTCCGATTGAACCGGCTATTAGAGAAGGCGGAGATGAGGGGAAACCGATAGTTTATCATCAGCCAAGCAGCGAGACTGCAAAAAGATATATGAAAGCGGCAGAGCAGCTTTGGAATCAGATAGAGAAAATTAACGAAGAGGGCGGAGTTTCAAACGAAGCGATTCAGCCTACCACGCCTCCCGGAGTTAGCGCTTGTTCTACCGGCGGATGTCATTAAAAGGAGTTTGTTAGATGGCAAGAAGAGCTTTAAAAACGACTGAAGAGTTTAGAACGTATGTAAAAGAGGTTCAATCGATTGAAGGTTATAGAGATCCTTTGGCTTTTGGAATAGCAAGAGTGGATAGAGGCCAAAAAAACAGGGATAAGATTTTGCAAGCCACCTTTCCCGTAGTAAATTGGAAAGAGAATTTAGGCAGTGCGGCTATATTTATAGGAGCGTTAAGAGAGGCCGGAGTAGATATAGATTTTAAAGAGAGTGAATTTGTCTGCAACGCAACCAAAGAGTTTGTAGAAAACGCCTTTGCTCTTTGCTCTCCTTATGTTAATGAGGCTTTTGGGGAGAATCATAAAAACGTTCAGGTTATAAAACATCTTCATAATCTCTTTCAAGGACCCGGAGTAAGCGAAGATGATTACAGGATTGTGTTTTTATTTGAAGATGCGCCTCCAAAGAGCGTAGAGAGCGTATATATTAAGCTTTATGCCCTCTCTTTGGATAAAGCTCCCCTAAGAAGTTTAAATCTAAACGGAGCTTTCGGAGTTCTTCCAAATGTTGCATGGAGCGGAAATATGCCAATAGAGCTTGACTGGCTTAGAGAAAATGAAATAGAGCTAAAATTAGACGGCATGTATCCGCAGATTGATTCAGTGGATAAATTTCCAAGATATCTTCAACATATCATTCCGGCCGATAATACGAGAATTTTGGATAGCGCGAAAGTTAGAATGGGAGCAAAACTCTCTCCTGGAACCACCGTTATGCCTGGAGCAAGCTATATAAACTTTAATGCCGGAACAGAAGGTGCGGTTATGGTAGAAGGGAGAATCAGCTCAAGCGCTGTAGTAAAAGAGGGAGCAGATATAGGAGGGGGAGCCTCTATTCTTGGAGTTTTGAGCGGAACAAACGGAAATCCGATTACAATTGGCAGAAATACTCTTCTTGGAGCAAACAGCGTAACTGGAATTCCTCTTGGGGATGGATGTATTGTCGATGCCGGAATAGCGGTTTTGGAAGGAACTAAAATAGTTATCTCTCCAAAGGAGCTTGATAAAATAAAAGAGGCAAATCCCAATGCGGATATAGAGAATAAGGAGATTTTCAAAGGCATAGAGCTTGCCGGTTTAAATGGTATCCATTTTAGACAAGATAGTTTAAATGGAAAAATGAGAGCTTTTAGAAGCAAAAGAGAGGTGAAACTAAACGCAGAACTACACTAAAAAAAGCCGAAAGTTCTCTTTCGGTTTTTTTTATCTTAAAAATGTTTATGATAGTGTGAATGAAAAAAACTCTTATGTTTGTGTTTATGTTTATGAATAAGGTTGGCTTTAATTAAGGTTTCTATATCTTCAAAAAGCACCTCCATATCTCCATCATAAATTACTTTATGATTTTCATCAAGCACTATTGCTCTTTGGCACACTTCATAAGCTAATGCCAAATCATGCGTTGCTAAAATTATAGTTTTATCAAGTTCTAAAAGCATATCAATAATCCATCCGCTTGTTCTTGGATCGACTGATGCTGTTGGCTCATCAAGCAAAAGAAGCTTTGGCTCATAGACTAAAATTGATGCAAGCATAATCTTTTGCTTTTCGCCTCCGCTTAAATTAAGCGGATTTTTTGGCAGTAAATGCTCTATTTCAAAACTTTTGGCAATTTTTAAAACCCTCTTTTGTATATTATCAAAATCAAATTCCCTTAAACTAAATGCAATTTCATCCTTTACGCTTGGATTAAAAATCATACTCTCAGGATTTTGAAAAAGTATCCCCACAGCTTTTCTAAACTCTTTATCAACACTTTTTTTATTCAACTCTTTGCCCAAAACTTTGCAAGTTCCCTCTTTTGCAAAATAAAGCCCCGCAATTATCCTTAAAAGTGTAGATTTTCCACTTCCATTGCACCCAAGCAGTGCAACCTTTTCGCCTTTTTGTATAGTAAAGCTAATTGAATCTAACACCTTTTGCTCATCAAAATAGTAAGAGATTTTATTTAATTCAATCAAAAAATCCCCTTGCTCTCATTGCCAAGCTTTTTTCTTTTGCATCTTGCATCGCTTTGTTTAAGAAAAATTCAAAAACTTTTAAGACAAATCCTTTTTCTCTTTCGCGCACCTTTTTTACAATTCTTGCTTTAAAAGCCATTTTTAAATCGTTAAAACTCTTTTTATAAGAGATAATTTGCGACATTGTTATGGTTAAAAGATAGCTTAAATTCCGGCTAAAAGCAAAAAACTGCACCATATCGACTTTGCTAAAAAAAAGTGTTACAAAATAGGTAATTGCATAAACTTTTAAATTGATATAAAGCAAATACCAAAGATCTAAATTTTCTTTAAAAAAGAACATTATAAAAAAAGATAGTGTTACAGCCAAATTAAAAAGCAAAATTGAGCGCAAAACTTTTTTGTTTATTTTTTTTATATTTTTTAAATCGATTGCAAAAAAAAGTATTAGCATTAGTGCTAAAAAAAGCATACTATTTACACTTAAAAGTGCAAAAAGCACTACCACAAAAAGCACTCTAAGAATTTTTAGCATGAAATACCTTTGCTAAAAAATAAAATATCATAAAAATTAAAACAGCACCAATTATTGCACTCAAATAATAAGAACTAATATCTCCTAAACTATTTAGTGAATAATCTTTAAGTGGAGCATTAATCTCTTTTGCTTTTTCAATTCCCTCAGGAATAAAGCCCAAAATCTTTTTATAATACTCTTTATCCCACTCTCCCCAAGCAGGAGAATCGGTTAAAAGCCCCAAAGGAATTAAGGCTGTTAAAATCCCTAAAATTATAAAAACTCTCTTTTTCATTGAGCAAATTCCGCCTTTTTACTCTTTAAATAGTTATAAACCAATCCGGTAAAAAGAGCTTCCACAACGCCAAAAAAGAGCATATGCGCTCCAACAAGCGCTGGAATTGTCTCTTTTAATCCAAATGGAAAATAAAGCGGTGTTCCATTTTTACTCCAAAAAATCGGCTCAATTCCTAAAAGAAAAGCAACTAAAAAAGATGAAGCCACAACTGCGCTCCATCCAGCAAGAAATGGCGCAAATTTATATCTTTTAAACATTTTAAAAACATAATATCCAACAAAAGCCCCGACAAATCCCATTGCCAAAGAGTTTGCCGCAAAGGTGCTCACTCCTCCGTCTCCAAAAACAACAGCCTGAATTAAAAGCACAACCGAAATTGCAATAAAAGCAATCCACGGATTAAACAAAATCGCAATTAAAGCAGCTCCAACAGCATGCCCGCTTGTGCCTCCTGGTATTGGGATATTTAGCATCATTATAATAAAACTCAATGCGCTTAAAGCACCAATTAATGGAAGTGTCTCTTCATTTAAAGCCTCTTTTAACTTTTTAAATCCAAAAGCCCAAAGAGGCAAAGCAACAGCATAAGTTGCAACCACAACTGCTGGAGATAAATAGCCATCTGGAATATGCATTATTTGCCTTTTTTGAATGATTATTCATTATTGTATAAAAAGCTCTTTAATATAAAGTTAAGTTTTTTATTTCTCATATAGTTTAGGGACCATGAATATTTATGGTTAAATATTAATAATTTTATAATATGAAAAACTATTTCATAAAAATTATCGAATCTAATTTTGTTAAAAAATTGTTATTTATACTAAATAGTAGTATAATTTTATTCGATATATATAAAGAAAAATTTATTAAAACGATAAGGAAATATTAAAAAATGAAATTATCTTTAAATGTGAAATTATTTTTACTCGCTCTTATACCTTTGATGGGACTTTTATATTTTGCCGGTATGAAATTGTATGATGAATATACTTATAAACACACTTTGGAAAAGATTAAAAATGGAATGGAGTTTAATCAGAAAATATCGGAACTAATAGAAGATATTCAAAAAGAGAGAGTATTAAGTGTTAAATTTGTTTCTGAAAAAAAGGAGTTTGACGAAAATTTAATAGTTCAAAGAAAACAGGTTGATAAAGATATAGAAAGAATGGAAGGATTTGCAAATAGTATTAATTTAGATATTTTTCCAAAAGAGATACTTCCCAAATTAGATTCCGTTTTGTCTTTACTAAGTCAATTAAAAGAACAAAGAAAATATATTGATGATTTAAGGATTTCCAGTGAAATGATTATAGATTATTATAGCGATATAAACTCAAATCTATTAGATCTTTTATCCCTAACAGTAAAAAACAGCTATCATGATTCTAAACTCTCCTCTCTTTTATACTCTTATACTCTTTTTATGCCAATTAACGAAACAGTAGATTTAAAAGGAATAATACTTTTTGAATCTTTAAATGAAGGTGGCATAAGGAATAGTATTTTGATAAAACTGATTCAAACTATAGCCAAACAGCAGGTTTTAAATAAAGAGTTTTTAAATACGCTGCCGGAAGATGTTAAAAATAGGATAGCTCCGGTATTTCAAAAGATAAGTGAAAATGAAGATGAAAGAGTTAAAATTTTATCTTTACAAGATTCAGATAATATAAAAAGAGATGTAGATTTAAACGAATGGTATGAGAAGGTTAGTAAAAGAAGAGAAGAATTAAAAGCTCTTCAAAAAGATTTTATAAATAAAATTTACGAAGAGATTCAAACAAGCTCCTCTAAATCTCTTTATGGAGTTATAGTTGCCGGTGTTGTTATAGTTTTGACTTTGATTTTATTCTTTTCAGTGATGTTTCATCTTCCTGAATTTAAATTTCAGATTGACTATTTTAAATCAAAAATGAGAAGAAGATTTAGAAACTGGTCTGAATATTAAAAGCTTATATTACGCATTCAAATGTTTTAACTATCGCTAATAAAGTATTGGGTATAATTCACAAATTGAAAAGATATAAAAATATAAAGGATTTTTATGGCCGGTCATAATAAATGGTCGAAAGTAAAACATATAAAAGCAAAAGAGGATGCCAAAAAGGGAAAACTCTTTACAAAAGCTGTTAAAGATATAATTTCCGCAGCTAAAGCGGGAGGCGGAAATCCAGAAACCAATGCCGCTTTGAGACTTGCTATAGAGAGAGCGAAAGCCGTTTCTATGCCTCAGAGCAATATTCAAAGAGCTATTGACAAAGCTACCGGAAATCTTCCCGGAGTTAAATATGACGAGATAACTTATGAAGGTTATGCTCCGGGAGGAGTTGCCGTTATGGTTGAATGTCTTACCGATAACAAAAACAGAACGGTAGCAAGCGTAAGGCATGCTTTCTCAAAAAGCGGTGGAAGCTTGGGAGAGAGCGGCTGTGTTTCTTGGATGTTTGAAAAAAAGGGCGTCATTACTGTAGCTAAAAGCGACAAAGATGACGAAGTGATGGAAGTAGCTCTTGAAAATGGAGCTACCGATATTTTGGAGTTTGAAGAAGTTTTGGTTATTGAAAGCGATCCGAATGATTTTGAAGAGCTTTTAAAAGCAATAGAAAAAACTGGCGTTGAAATACTTGAAAGCTCAGTAGGGCTTGTGGCTACAAATGAAATAGATGTGGATGATGAAACAGCTTCTAAAGTAGAAAAACTGATAGATATGTTAGAAGAGATAGATGATGTTCAAAATGTATATCATAATATGAAATAGCATACTAAATAACCCATTTATTAACGTTTCATTAATCAACTCATAGTATAATTTCACTCAAATAATTTTAAAATAGGAGAAAGTATGAATTTAAAAAAAAGAGTTTTAAG
>JALVCR010000261.1 GCA_027009865.1 Campylobacterales bacterium | reverse complement strand
TTCTTATATTTTTCGCATACTCCCCGCTGTAAGCAAAAGGAGTAGCGTTTAGAGCTATATAGATTAAAGTTATTAAAAGTGATATTAAAAATATTGGAGTTATAACCATGTTTTTGGATATTCCAAAAGAGTAAAGAGATATAAGCTCGCTGTTTTTTATCATCTTCATTTTTGTAAAAATCATGGCAAAGATTAAGGATATAGGAAGTATATAATTGATTGATTCTAAAAATTTATAAATTATATAAAGTATTTGAAGATTTGCTGAACTTGGAATATCTTTTAGATGCTGAAGAAGATCTATTCCGACAAAAAAGAGACTAAGAGCCAGAAAAACTACGGCTAAATTTTTAAGATATAAAAGCGAAATATATTTTTGATATATTCTCATTCACAAAGACTTCTTTTTAACTGATATCTGTTTTTAACCTGTGTAAGATCTAAATCAAACAGATCCTCTACTATTAAAGAAGCTTTTTTTATAACCTCTTTTAAACACTTCATCTCATCCTCTCTAAAATCGCTTAAGACATAATTTACCACTTCTTCTTTTAAAGATGGTCGTCCTATGCCTATTCTAACTCTTATATAATCTGCTCCAAGCAATTTATCTATCGATTTAAGGCCGTTATGCCCGCCTGAGCTTCCTCCTCTTTTTAATCTTATAACCCCCAAAGGAAGATCCAAATCATCATGAATTACTATTATATCTTTTATATCGATTTTATAAAAGGAGGCTACTTTAGATACGCTCTCTCCTGAGAGATTCATATAGGTTTGAGGTTTTAAAAGAAGAGTGTTTTTATATTTGAAAAGAAAGCCCTTAAAAGAGGTTTTATTTATAGTAACAGGAGGCGGATTTAGGTGATTTAGAAGATAATCTATCACCATAAATCCAACATTATGACGGGTATTTTCATATTTTGGCGTAGGATTACCCAAACCTACTACAAGACGCATTACTTAGCTTTAATTACACCAACTACCGAAACTCTGTCGGCTATCATAAATTTTACATTCTCTCCGGGATTTATATCTCTAACCAAAATTGTATCCCCTACATCAAGATCGCTAACGTCTAAAACGTAAGCATCAGGCAAATCTTCCGGTTTGCATTTTACTGGAAGTCTTTTTTTGGAAATGATTAAAACACCTTTATTTTTCAAACCTTTTGGAGTTCCTTTTGTTTTTACGGGAACAAAGAATTTGGTAACTACTCCTGGTGTGGCAACTTTTAAATCTACATGCAAAAGTTGACTTGTTACTGGATCTTTTTGATACTCTTGGATTACCACAGGAAGCTCTTTATCGCCAACTTTTACGTTAAATACGAGTTTATCTTTATGTCTTACGGTTTTTATAAATTCGTTTGCTTTGAAAGCTGCGTTGATATTTTCAACTCCCTTTCCGTAAATATTGGCAATTAGATAACCATCTCGTCTAAGAGCTTTAGCGCTCTTTTTGCCGATACTCTCTCTAACTATACCCTCTAACATATTTTTCCTTTACAAGATTTATTTAAAGAGCGCGATTATACAACAAAATAGATAAAAATTGTTTTAAAAGCAGTAAGGAGAAGGGATTTTTGCTAAAAGGAGCTATGGTGCGGATGGAGGGACTTGAACCCCCACGCCTTGCGGCACCAGATCCTAAGTCTGGCGTGTCTGCCAATTTCACCACATCCGCTAAAAAATGGCACGCCCGTCAGGATTCGAACCTGAGACCTACGGCTTAGAAGGCCGTTGCTCTATCCAGCTGAGCTACGAGCGCATACTGTAGGCGATTCGCACGCCCGATAGGAGTCGAACCTATAACCTACGGATCCGAAGTCCGTTGCTCTATCCAATTGAGCTACGGGCGCATTTAATCTGTGGATCATGTAGGGTTCGAACCTACGGCCCACGGATTAAGAATCCGTTGCTCTACCGACTGAGCTAATGATCCATAGGAATCATTAAGGCTTACTGGGGTGAGTGATGGGATTTGAACCCACGGCCCCCAGAGCCACAATCTGGTGCTCTAACCAACTGAGCTACACCCACCATCATTTCAAAAGTAAATCGCTAAAATGGTCGGGGTGAAAGGATTCGAACCTTCGACCCCCTGGTCCCAAACCAGGTGCGCTAACCAGACTGCGCTACACCCCGTAGCTCGTTACTTTCGAGGCTGAAATTTTATCTTATTTTTTGCTATTTGTCAATACTTTTTGAAAGTAAAGAGAAAAAATCTCTTTACTCATTTGGTTTAAACTCCACAAGTCCTTCTGTCGGAGAGCTTGCGGTAGCAAAAGGTTTTTTTGGAATTCTTCCGGCTAAATAACTCTCTCTTCCGGCAATTACCGCATATTTCATAGCTTCGGCCATTTTTATTGGATTTTTAGCTTGCGCTATGGCTGTGTTTGTCAAAACTCCATCAGCTCCTATCTCCATCGCTATTGCCGCATCGCTTGCGCATCCTATTCCGGCATCCACAATTACCGGAACTTTTACCGCTTCTTTTATAAAAAGAACGTTATATCTGTTTTGGATTCCAAGTCCGCTTCCAATCGGAGCTGCAAGAGGCATAACCGCAGCAGCTCCCGCATCTTCCAATCTTTTAGCCATTATCGGATCGTCATTTGTGTAAGCCATTACGGTAAATCCCTCTTTTGCCAAAACTTCGGTTGCCTTTAGGGTCTCTATTACATCTGGGTATAATGTTTTTGCCGTATCTCCTATAACTTCCATTTTTATAATATCTATTCCAACAGCTTCCCTTACCATTCTAAAAAGAGCTATCGCCTCGTCTGCCCTGGTGCAGCCTGCGGAGTTTGGAAGTATTTGGATATTTGTATCTTTAAAGTAATCCATTAGATTCTCTTCATTTGGATTTGTAATATTTACCCTTCTAACCGCTACTGTAATCATCTCAGCCCCGCTTGCTATCGTAGCGTCGGCTGTGGTTTTGAAATCTGGATATTTTCCGCTTCCCACAATCAACCTGCTTGTAAATTCATATTTTCCTATTTTTAATATATCAGACATTTTAACTCCTCTTTTCTTTTGACAATTTATATCAGATTTTTTCTTTTTTTTATCTTATAAGAAAAGAAAATTGTCAACTCTTTTTGATTTTAACCGATATTTCTGAGGATAATAAAACTGTTTATATGAAGAAGGGAAAAATGTTAAGTTCGTTTATGTATAATCTTAGGAAAAAAACAAAGCTTGGCCCGATGTTTGCTTTTATGGTTTTAATAGTAATTGTATCGGTGTCGACTATATCTTACGCGCATCTTTATTTAAGCAATAAAAAAGCTTTGGAAGAGAAATTGCTATCTAAAGCAAAGTCTATTTTAGATTTTGCGGATGTTTTATTAGAAAGCAGGAATAAAAAGTTCTTTTCCGGAGAGAGTAGTGAAATTCCTCAAGTTGTTCAAAACGACGTTTTTGGAAGGTTTACCGATATTTCAAAAGGTGAAGTTTTTTTCAAAGAGGCTTCCAATCATCCGATGAATCCAAAAAATAAAGCTTTGCCTTTTGAAAGCGAGGAGATAGATTTTTTTAAAAAAAATAAAAATATAAAAGAGCACTCAAGAACTGTTATAATGGATGGAAAAAAGTATTTTATGCTCTCTAGGCCGATTAGAGCTCAAGAAAAGTGTAAAATGTGTCATCCTTCATGGAAAGTGGGAGATGTAATAGCTGTAGAAAATGTTAAAATAGATCTTAAAAATTTTCTCTCTGATTTAAAAAATAATTTAATAACTATAATTACAAGCTGGTTTTTTAATGTTATTTTAGTAATGGTCGTTATTTTGATTCTTTTCCATAAAGAAATTGCACTTAGAATAACAGTTTTATCTAAAGCTATGAAAAAGATAGGAAAAGGGGATTTTAACATAAAAGATATTTTGCAAAAAGAGAAGGTTAAAAAAGATAATAAAAATGAGATAGATGTTTTATTTTGTGATCTTTACGATATGGCCTCTTCCATAAAACCTGTAATAGATCATGTAGTCTCTCAGGCTGAGAATGTTTCCCAAAAAAGTTCATATGGAATGTCAAAAACTATAGATAATAATAAAAAAGTAAATGAGCAAACTATAGAGCTTAGGGAAATAGAGGATTCTACCAAAGAGCTTTTAGAAAAGAATGATCATCTAGAAAAAGTTTTAAATAACTTAAATGATAAAGTAAAAGATATGATTTTAGATATTGAAGATACAAGAAAAGTTTTAGATAGAAATACCAAAGAAGCAAATGAAGCTTATAAATCTTTAGATAATACTGTTGTCGCTATAGAAGAGCTTGAAAAATATTCTAAAAATATTGATAAAACAATAGATATTATAAGCAATATTGCCGAAGAGACCAATTTAATAGCATTAAATGCCGCTATAGAGGCGGCAAGAGCTGGAGTTTATGGAAGAAGTTTTATGGTTGTGGCTGATAAAGTTAGAGAGCTTGCGGAGATTTCTCAAGAAAATGCTAAAAATATATCTCAAATTATTCAAACTATGCAAAAGAATATACAAGTTGTAACAAAAAATGCCGATTCGACTAAAAAAAGTTTTGATTCCTTTTTGAAAGAGGCTAAAAAAATTAATGATAATTTTCAACAAAGTGAGAAAATCTTAGTAAATATCTTAGAAGTTTTTAATAATTTTGAAAAAGAGTTTCAGATTCAATCGGCTCAATTTGAAAAAATAAACGATAAAATAGATATTACTACCCAACAGAGCAAAATTATAGAGAAAAATAGCGAAAATATAAAAGATATTATGAAAGATATTATAAACGAGAGTGAAAAACTTAAAACTTTAAGTGAAGGCTTTGAAAAAATAGTAAATTGATTTTAGAGAGTTTTTAAAAAATCAATAACTGTTTTGGGGTAGATTTCATGCTCTATTTTATGGATTTTCTCCTCAAAAGAGGCAAAATCCATCCCTTCTTTATTAAAACACTCTTGAGCTAAAATCTCTCCTCCATCAAGCTCGTCGGTTACCGTATGGACTGTAACTCCGGCAACTTTCATATCGCTTTGAAAGCTTCTTTTTATAGCGTTTGCCCCTTTAAAAAGAGGCAAAATTGAGGGATGGATATTTAAAGCTTTTATATTTTGCGTAAAGATAGGAGTTAAAATTCTCATAAATCCGGCCAAAACGCTTAAAACGCACCCCCTTTTATTTATCTCTAAAACAACTCTTTTGTCAAACTCCTCTCTTGTTTTAAAATCTCTGTGGTCTATTATAATGGGATTTATGCCAAATTTTAAAGCTCTCTTTATTCCGTTTGCGTTTGGATTGTTTGTAATTGCCAAAGCTACTTCTACCGTGAAATCATTGAAATCTTTTTTATGCAGTTTTTTTATAAGATTTTCAAGGTTGCTTCCCTCCCCGCTAAATAGAATCGCTATTTTTTTTACAGACATTTAATTCCTTCTATCAAATCAAAAGGAGTTAGAGAGTAATTGTTTTTGTTAAATTTCAAAGAGCTTAGAGAGTGGGCTAAAGAGGCGTTTATCGCCGCATTTAGAGGCTCTCTTTTTTGAGCTAAAAGAGCTCCTATTAAACCTGAGAGCACATCTCCGCTTCCCCCTTTGCTTAGCGCGTTTGAACCGTAAGGATTTATAAAAATTTTCTCATTTTGCCCAATAAGCGTATTAGCCCCCTTTAATAAGAGCACTACGTCTTGATATTTGCCGCAAAACTCTCTAACAAGCGAGAATCTGTTTTCTTGAATCTCTTTTAAAGATAGTTTGGCTATACCGGTTATCTCAAGCAAAGATGCAAACTCTTTTGGATGGGGAGTTAAAACTAAATTTCTCTTTTTTTGCAAAATCTCTTTTATAAATTCGTTATGAAATATATCCGCATCTATTATCACAGGATGAGGATGATTTAATACAAAATCGTGCAAAAGCTCATCGTCATATTGATATCCAAGTCCCATTCCTATACACACGGCGTTGCATTTTGAAGGAAGATGGGAAGAGGACATAATTTCATAGGGAATATCGAAAATCTCGTTGCAAACAAGCGTTACAAGCCCGCTTCCAAAAGAGAAGGCGGCTTTTGAAGCTATGATACTAGCTCCATGCTTTTTTCCGCAGATTACGGCTAAATGCCCAAAATCTCCCTTATGCGTATTTTTCTTCTCTCTTACGGGAAGATTTAAATCCTCTTTTTCAAGCAGAAAAGTTGAGCTTTCCCCTTCATAAAAAGCAGAGCTTACGCCTAAATTTGCAACTTTTATCTCTCCGACAAAATCTTTTGCCAAATCGGTAAACAGGGACTCTTTAAGAGCTCCCATAGTTACGGTTATATCCGCTATAAAAGCATTTTTTGATATATTTCCCTTAAAATCTATTCCGCTTGGAATATCGCAGGCTATTTTATAGGCTTTCATAGAGTTTAATTTATCTATCAAAGAGACTATCTCATCATCAAGCTCTCTGTTCATGCCAGAACCAAAAATCGCATCGACTATAATGTCATACTCTTTATCTATCTTTTCTATCTCTTTTACATTCAGCTTTCTTGCTCTTTGAAGCTGAAGTTTTGCCATTTTTGATTTTGCGCCGTATGGAAGAAGAATCTCTACATTAAAATCCCCTTTTATCATTCTTGAAAGAGTGATTCCGTCAGCTCCGTTGTTTCCCGGCCCGCAGACTATAAGAACATTTTTTCCTTTTTCAAACCTCTCTATCTCCCTTTTTAAGGCTTCCGCGGCATGCTCCATTAAGATATCTTCTGTTAAATCAAACTCTTCGTAACACTTTCTATCTAAAGATCCCACTTCCTTAAAGACTCTCTTCATCTCTATCCTTTTACTCTCTTATTCTATAGCTTAAAGCTTCTAAAATATCGCTCTTTGTTATCTCTTCTCTTTGGCTTATATCCGCTATTGTTCTTGAAACCTTTAGCACCTTATTTACCGCTCTGTTGGACAAAGAGAAGCGTTTTATAGCCTGATTTATGATATTTTGATTCTCTATGGAAATTTTACAATATTTTTTTATTTCTTGGTCATTAAGTTTGCCGTTTAGATTCTTTTGGCCTCTTCTTTTTTGCATTAAAAAGGCTTTTTTTACCTTTTCAAACATCTCTTTTGAAGTTACGCTCTCTTTATCTTCTTCTTTTACCTCTTCCATTTCTACATATAAATCTATTCTGTCCAAAAGGGGAGAAGAGAGGCGGTTTTTATATCTTTTAATCTCCAAATCGCTGCATCTGCAACTTTTGCTTTGGCTTAGCAGATTTCCGCAGGGACATGGATTCATAGCGCCTATAAAGAGAAATTTTGTCTCGTAAAGCACTTTTGAATTAACCCTTGAGATTAAAAGCTTATGATCCTCAAGAGGCTCTCTTAAACTCTCAAGAATGCTTTTTTGAAAAAGCGGAAGCTCGTCAAAAAACAAAATCCCTTCATTTGCCAAAGCGACTTCGCCTATTTTTGCGCTTTTGCTCCCTCCTCCAAAAATGCTTGCTTTGGAAGATGTGTGATGGGGAGCTCTGAAATTTCTAACGGGCTTAAATTCGCACTCTTTATTTTCTAATATTTGAAGTTTTGCATTTTCTAAAATCTCTTTTAGGCTCATTGGAGGCATTATGTATCTTACCCTTTTTGCGCACATGCTTTTGCCACATCCCGGACTTCCGTTAAAGATAATATTATGCATT
>JALVCR010000260.1 GCA_027009865.1 Campylobacterales bacterium | reverse complement strand
TACGGCTAAAGCCTGTTTAAAATCTATTCCGGCTTTCTTATAAACCGGCTCAAGCTCAAAAATAACATCTTCAGCCGTCATTTCGCCTACGCCGACCCAAATATTTGAAGGAATCCAGTTCCATTTGCTGTTTGGAGATACGACTACAACCTCGTGATTGTCTCCAAGCCATTTTTTTGCAAACGTAGCGGCTGTATGTCCGGATACGCCCGCTCCGAGCACGACTAATCTTGCCATAAATTCTCCTTTAGAAAAGTTAACTTTTTACGCTTATCCGCAAATTTGGGAGTTAAACGTTTATACAAAACTATTATAAGATTTTATTCTTTAAAGAATTATTAGTTTTTTTAATTTTTCGATACGAAAAAAGATAAATTTTACTTATAAAAAACATTATTATTTTGTATCAATATATTCATTTTTAAATTTTACATACCTTTTAGCAGAATCATAAAGCTCTTTTACTTCTTCATCGCTTAAAGTTCTTACAACTTTTGCCGGAGAGCCTAAAATAAGGCTTCTTGGAGGAAATTTTTTATTTTTCGTAACCAAACTTCCAGCCCCTACAATTGACTCTTTTCCTATTACGGCTCCGTCAAGTATAGTCGCGCTCATGCCTATTAGACATCCATCCTCTATAGTGCATCCATGAAGCATTACTCTGTGTCCTACGGTAACATCGCTTCCTATTATTGTGGGATATCCGTCGCTTTTGTCGCTTTTTGTATAGTGGGTTACGTGAATCATGCTTAAGTCTTGAATATTTGTTCTATCTCCTATCTTTATATAGTGAACGTCTCCTCTTACAACACATCCAAACCAGATAGAGACATCCTCTCCCATCTCTACCTCTCCTATTACATCCGCACTCTTTGCTATCCAGCAGTTTTTCCCGATTTTTGGTTTTTCTCCCCTGTATTCTAAAATCATTTTAATCCTTTAGTTCCGGTTTTGTTAAGATCGATTTTTTTGAAATTGAGTCCTTTTTCATCGATTTATAAAGTTTGTTTATATAATTTTCTAAAAACTCTTGAGAATTTAGAGGTCTTTGCCCTTTTTGAATCTCTACTTTTTTATAATTCGTATCCTCTTGCAAAATCCATCTAAGCTCATTGTCATGCAGCTGAAGTTGTAAAATTTCATAAAGTTTGTGAGCTAAATTTTTATTATAAATTGGAGTCATAAGCTCTATTCTTCTTTCCAGATTCCTTGGCATCCAATCGGCGCTTGAGATATAGATATTTGGTTCTGCGTGTTTGAAATAGAAAATCCTTGCATGCTCTAAATATTTGCCTATAATAGAGTGGACTTTTATATTTTCGCTTATTCCTTTAATTTGCGGTTTAAGACAGCATATTCCTCTTACTATTAAATCTATCTTAACTCCCGCCATTGAGGCTTTATACAAAGCTTTTATTACATCCGAATCTACAAGAGAGTTCATCTTAGCTATTATTCTTCCAGCTTCCTTTTTCTTTTTTTCGCTCTCTATCATATAAAGAAGTTTTTGTTTTATCTGTGTTGGAGACATTGATAGTTTATTTAATCTTTTATATTTTGAAAAGCCTGTTAATATATGAAAAAATCGGGTTGCATCTTCGCATAGGTCCTCTCTTGAGGTCATATAGCTAACGTCAGTGTAGATTTTGGCAGTGCTTACATTATAGTTGCCTGTTGCAAAATGGGAATATATCTTAAGCCCTCCGCTTGATTGTCTAATAATTTGGGTGATTTTGGCATGAACTTTAAATCCAGGTATTCCGTAAATTACGTGCGCTCCGGCCTCTTCTAAGGCTTTAGCCCATATTAGATTGTTCTCTTCGTCAAATCTTGCTTTAAGCTCTACCATTGCGGTAACCTGTTTTCCGTTATTTGCCGCATCTATTAGAGCCTGAATG
>JALVCR010000259.1 GCA_027009865.1 Campylobacterales bacterium | reverse complement strand
CTCTTTTTGCTCTTTTTTGGGAAGCTTATGAAAAGGAAGCCCTCCGAAAGTTAAATCTATCTTTCTTTGAAGCCAGATTGCATCTTCCCCGCTTGCGTCTAAAAATTTTTGATTATTTTCTCTATCGTAATACATCACTTTGATAGTTTCATATCTTCTTATTTCAAACTCTTTGCTTGGAATAGTTTCGTCTTTCTCTTTTGATGTTATAAAACCTTTATGAAAATAGATGGTAGGATTGATAAGCTCTATATACTCTTTTCCTTTTTTAAAAACTATAACTTTTTTTGGGATGCCTATTTGAATTGCCGCTAATCCTTTTAAATTGTTAGCTTCGCTTATCTTTTTTAAATCGTCTAACAATTTAAAAAGATTATCATCAAAATCTCTTATAAATCCGCTTATTTGCAAAAGCTCTTTGCTTGGATAAATTAAAAGCTCTTTTTGCATTTGCTCTCCTTTTAACTTTAACAAGGGGGCAAAACCCCTTTTATTAATGGTGGCTTTTTGCAACCACTTTTAACATTTTAAGATTTATGATTATAAATCTAATAAATTGATATATTTTGCAAGTTCTCAAAAACTTTTGAAAAGGGCCCGGAGCCATTGCTTCAAAACTTTTTTGATCATAAGGTTTTATATTTTTCATTACGTCTTCATAAGCCATATCTTCTCCTTTTTAGTTTTTATAATTTTTTTATTCTGGAATCATTGTCCAGCCTGGTTTCAACTGAGCTTTCCACATAAACATATAATGCAAGATATGTTTAATCCAGTGCCCCGCAAGTCCTACTTCTCCAAAAGTATATGCCGGATCTCTACCTGTTCCTGGATATTTTTCATAATCTGGAACTACAGGATATACTGTAAGAGCCGCTGCTGTTCCATCCCACCAGCTTTTACCAGTACTTGCCACGCAGGCTGCTCCCATTTCCGCCATTGAAGCGTGATGAGTAGGTTTGTCAGATTTTCCCAAAATCATATCGCATACGCTTTGAGCTACTGTTTTTCCTATAATTCCAGAAGGCATACCTGTTCTTGGAGGAGCAGGCGTTATAACCGTTCCGTTAGGAGATTTTGCCGGTTTGCTTATTGGATGAGGAGGAGCAAAAGCGATACCTACCGCAAACATATTCGGATAATCTGGATTTTGATAATATTTTGGCCAGTCGCTTGCTTTCCACTCTTCAAAAGGTTTTGGAGTATAGTCTGCGTCAACTACCATAAAGCCGTTTGGTTTGAAAACTTTGCTTGTTATATCTTCGCCCTTTTTATCGTAAGCTTTGATTCCAACTCCGCTAAAAGGAGGAATCAGCATTGAGAAATCAAACTCCTCTTCTCCTTCGCTTCCGTCCAAAAGCTCGTAATGCACTTTTCCTTTTTCAACCTTTTTAACGGCCGCTCCGGTAATCCAGTCAACTCCTCTCTCAACAAACAAAGATTCAGCCATAATTTTACTTGAAGTTAAGTATCCTCCAAATGTGATATGAACTCCGGCAACTCCGAAATCTCCCAAAAATTGCTCGTTTGATATCCATTTGATATCGGCTTTATCTCTAACTCCCGCTTTTCTTAGGTTATACTCCACATTAAAGATATACTCAAAAGCCGCTCCTTGGCATGTGCATCCGCCGTGTCCTGTTCCAATTAAAATCTTTTGTCTCTCGCCTTTTTTCATTCTCTCTATAGCTTCTTCCAAAGCATGATACGCTTCGGTAGCGTGCTGATAAGTACAAACCGAATATGTATATCCCCCATCAGGCCCCAAACCTTCGGTAGCGGAGAAATTAAGTTTTGGTCCGGTAGCGTTTATTAGGTAGTCGTATTCTACCTCTTCAATCTCATCTTTTTTGGAAGGATCGGTATATTTTATAGTAACGTAAGGCTTATCGCTTCCCTCTTTGCCTTCTGGGTGAA
>JALVCR010000258.1 GCA_027009865.1 Campylobacterales bacterium | reverse complement strand
AAAAACTGCACCATATCGACTTTGCTAAAAAAAAGTGTTACAAAATAGGTAATTGCATAAACTTTTAAATTGATATAAAGCAAATACCAAAGATCTAAATTTTCCTGAATTGTGCGGAATCTCAAAAATAGGTTGGATTCAAGAATAAGGATTCCCAATTTATGGGGGATTCAGGGCTTTGAAAATTAAAAATGGGTGTCCCAAATACTCTTTTTAAAGTATAATTTTTTTATGTTTATTAGAGAGAAAAAGAATAAAAGTGGAAGTGTTAGCGTTCAAATCATTAGTAAAAAAAGAGGAAAATATAGAGTAATAGAGACTATAGGTTGTGCAAAAGATGACATAACAAAATCACTTCTATTACAAAGAGCTCAAAAAAGATTAAAAGAGCTTGAGCCGACTCTTTTTGATTTTGATATAGATGAAAATAGTAAAGATGAAAAAGCAGACATTTTAGGTAAAAGAGTTAATTTTTTAGATATTGATAATGATAGAGTTATATCTATAGGCGGAGAGCTTATATTTGGGAAGATTATCAAAGATTTTAAGTGTAAAGAGTATTTCAAAAGAGTACATATCAAAAAGTTTCAAAAGAGATTTGAGTATTTCAAAGATTTAGTGATATCAAGAATACTCTATCCAGGAAGTAAATTAAATTTTATCAATTATCAACACCTTTTTAAACAAAAAGATATTTCCGTCTATAGTCTCTATAGACTTCTTGATATTTTATACTCAAAAAAACTAAGAGAAGAGCTTCAAAAATGTATTTTCCACCATACGATGAATATTATTGAAGGAAGATTAGCAGTAGCTTTTTATGATGTAACCACCTTACACTTCGAAAGCGAAAGTGAGGATGATTTAAGAAGGATTGGTTTTTCCAAAGAAGGAAAACTTAATCGTCCTCAGATTCAACTAGGGCTTCTTACAACACTAGAGGGGTATCCCTTAGCATACGAGGTATATGAGGGAAATAAATTTGAAGGTAAAACTCTTATTGAGACTCTTGCAAACTTTGAAAAGAGATTTTCTTTAAAACAAAAACCGATAGTTGTTGCAGATAGAGGAATGCTAAGTAACTGCAACCTTATTGAACTTTATAAAAAAGGATACAAATATATTATTGGCTCGCGCATAAAAGCTTTAAAAGATGAGATAAAAAACAAAATTACAAATCTTGTTTTTCTTACGGATATAGATACAAAAGAGATACCTTTAGATGAAGAGCTTATCTGTAAAGAGAAAAACAAAATAAAATCAAAAACAATAATAAAACAAAGATTCATACTCTCATACTCTACTAAAAGGGCTAAAAAAGATAAATATTTGCGCCAAAAAGCTCTTGGAAAACTCAAAAACAAAATTACAAAATCTCCAAACATTACAAAATCTGATTTAAAACTGTCTCCTTATGCAAAATTTTTGAATCTGGATAAAAATTGTAAAATCATATTTCAACTCAATGAAGAAAAAATAGTTCAAGATGAAAAACTTGATGGAATCAAAGGATTTATTACAAATGATTTTTCACTCAATCATCAGGAGATTATAGAGCATTATAAAAATCTTTGGCATATTGAAGAAGCTTTTAAAATATCAAAAACTGACCTTAAAATCAGACCAATCTATCATAGATTAGAACATAGAATCAAAGCACATATTCTTGTAGCTTTTGTAGCGTATGCAATTTATAAAGAGTTTGAAAGACGGTTAAAACTGCATAAAGTGCAATTTCCTTTTTCCAAAAAACTTGTACTTGAGCTTATAAAAAATATGAAAGCCATTGAAAACAACAACTCAATTCAGTTATTTAAATTTAATGATTATCAAAAATCAATTTTTAATGCAATTTTTAGTTTCTAATTTTTGGGTGTCTTTCCGCACAATTCAGGAAAATGTGCAGGATGCCACGGACCAA
>JALVCR010000257.1 GCA_027009865.1 Campylobacterales bacterium | reverse complement strand
AATGTTTCCAATCGAAATAGTATCGCATCTATCAAGAATCATATCTCTTTCATTCAGGCTTTTTGGTAACATCAAGGGAGATGATCTATTTTTGGCGGTTGTTTTAATGCTTGCCCCATATATCGCTCCTCTTCCAGCTTTCGCGCTTTTAGGATTCTCGGCTATTTTACAAACTTTCATTTTCATGATTTTAACTTATGTATATTTAGCCGGCGCAGTATTGCTTCACGAAGAGTCTTTATAAGATGAATAAAAGGATCGTCCAAAATATACTCGATTTTCTTTTGGGAGTATCTTGGGCGATCATTGTTTTGGGAGCATTTTTGTTTTTTATCATCTTCTCAAGTTTCGGCCTGATAGCTTCCATAATAGCTGCATTTTTTGGCATGATTTTTGGATTTATTCTTGTTATAATTTTTGAATCGGTAAGAGTTTTATTTGAAAGTTACGAAGAGATAAAAAAACAAAACTCCCTTTTAAAAGATATCATAAATAAAATGGAGAAGTGAAAAGCTATTTAATTACAGACCCAAAATATTATAAAGATACAAAATCTTTCAAAGAGTATCTCATATCAATCTATAAAAATAAAAAACCCTCCTTTGCCTCTTTTAGAGATAAAACTAATCAAAATTTTGATACTTTTGCAGAAATTTTTGTTAAAATTTCAAAATCTTTTGAAATAGAGAAAATTTTAATAAATCAAAATATACAAGCGGCTCTAAAATTCAAAGCGCACGGAGTTCATTTAACCTCCTCTCAATTTAACCAAATAGAGTATGCCAAAAAGAGAGGCTTATATGTAATAATAAGCACTCACTCAAAAGAAGAAGCCCTATTAGCCCAAAAGCTTGGAGCCGATGCTATCACTTTCAGTCCCATTTTCAAAACTCCAAACAAGGGAGAACCTAAGGGAATAGAAGAGCTTAAAAAAGTTATTAAAGAGGTAGATATAAAATGTTTTGCGCTTGGAGGAATAGTTGGAAAAAGAGAGATTGAACTTTGCAAAAAAAGCGGCTGTTACGGTTTTGCTTCCATAAGATACTTTATAAAATAAAGAGCTATTATGAAATTTTTTAAAATAGATACTATAGCAAAAACTCTTTTAACAAGTATTTTTTTTATGTTTTCACTTGTTTTAATAATAGGAGGAAGCTGGTGGGCATATAAAAAATTTGAGTTTTTCAATGAAGAAAAGGAAAGAATTCAAAAAGATTATATAGAATCTCAAAAAAGCCTATTAAAAGAGGAGATAAAAAAACTCTCTTTGGAACTTAATTATGAAAAAATACTTGCTCAAAATGAAATAGATCTTAATATAAAACATTGCGCTACAGAAATATACGATATAGCCTCAATTCTTTACGAAACCTACAAAGATAAAAATGATATAAATAAAATAAAAAAAATAATACTAAATTTTCTATCCCAAAAAATGCAAAACAAAAAAATTTTTATCTTCGAAACTAAAAACTCCCTTAATAAAATTTTATTTAAAATTCCCGATATCCCTCAAAATATTCCCCTCTCTCTTTTAAAGAATAGCAAAAATGAATATCCTTTTGCAAATTTAGCTCTTTTTATAAAAGAAAAACAGAGAGCCTTTTATGATATAAATTTAAATATCAATGGTAAAAAGCTAAGTTTTAGAACATACAATATCTATTTTCCTCCTCTAAAATGGAATATGGGATGTATGGAGAATAAAAATATAATAAAAGAAAAAGTAAAAAAGAGACTAATAAATAAATTTGCTACAAATAGCCATAATAAATTTCTATGCAACGTATCTTTGCTTGAGCTTTATAATATAAACGGAGGAAAAAATTTTGCCAAATACATAATTCAAAAAAATAAACCCCAGCTTGAGAACAAATTCATATCTGACTCAATAAAAGATGCAAAAGGCATTCAATTTGCTAAAAAATATTTAAAAGATTTAAGAGAAAAAAAAGAGAGCTTTTTTATAGAGCATGTAAAGACAAAAGAGGGAGATATAGCCTCCAAACTTATATATTACAAACTTCATCCAAAATGGAACTGGATTATAGGCGGAACCGTATGTCTTGCAAAAATAGAAAAAAGCATAAATTATCAAGAAAAACTTTTACAAGATTATATAATAGAAAAACTAATCAAATTTATAATCCTTCTTTTAATTGCTCTTTTAATATCCTTTTTAATAGCAAAATATTTCTCCCAAAAGATACAAAATAGTTTCAACTCTTTCAATGAATTTTTTAAAAATGCCGCAAAAACTTTTGTAAGAATCGATTTGAAAAATTTCTATTTCAAAGAGTTTAAAGAGATGGCAAAATCTGCCAATAAAATGATAGATGAATATGAGAAAGCAAAACAAGAATTAAAATTTTCCCAACAATATTTAAAACTTATGCTTGATACTCAAGACAGTATCGTAGTAGTAACAAATTCTCATCTAATCAGCGCCAACAAATCCTTTTATAAATTTTTTGGCTTCAAAGATTTCAAAGATTTCAATAAAAAACATGACTGTATTTGCGAATTTTTCATAGACAAAGGGGATGAGTATATAACCAGAAAAATAGATGGAGAAGCATGGTTTAAATATGTGGCTAAACATCCAGAAAAAACTCATAAAGTAGTTATAAAAAAAGATGAAAAAGAGCATGTGTTTGTTCTAACTTCCCAAAAGATGGATTATAAAGGAGAAGATAGATATGTCGTGGTTTTAACCGATATAACCGATGTTGAAAAACAGAGAAAAAAACTGCAACTTGTTGCAACTACCGACCCGTTGGTAAAAATACCCAACAGATTGAAATTTGATTCGGTATTAAATAAAACTATTGACAATTTCAATAAAACCGGTAAAACTTTCTCTTTGATATTTTTCGATATAGACCACTTTAAATCTATAAACGATACTTACGGGCATAAAACGGGAGATAAAATTTTAGTCGAGCTTGCAAAGCTTGTGTCATCTTTTATTAGAAAAAGCGATACATTTGCAAGATGGGGAGGAGAGGAGTTTGCAATTATTCTGCCGGGAGCTGATATAAAAAAAGCCTATGAAATAGCCCAAAAGATAAGAGAGAGTATAGAAAAGCATAAATTTCCATTTGAAGGAAAAGTTACCTGCAGTTTCGGAGTTACGGAAGCAAGAAGAGGCGATACGCCAAACAGTATCGTGGCAAGAGCGGATAAAGCTTTGTATGAAGCCAAAGAGAGAGGAAGAAATAGGGTAATTAAAATCTGAAATTTTATTGGTTTTAAATGAAAAAAGAAGTAGAATGCGAAAAAAAATTAAAAGGCGATTTATGTTTGAAGTCGTAATAGGTTTGGAAGTACATGTGCAGTTAAACACAAAAACAAAAATATTTTGCTCTTGTGCGACAAGTTTCGGAGAAGAGCCAAATACAAACGTATGCCCGGTATGTTTGGGACTTCCCGGAGCTTTGCCCGTTTTAAACGAAGAGGCGGTTAGAAAAGCTATTAGTTTTGGATATGCAATTAATGCCACTATAAATAAAAAATCAATCTTCAACAGAAAAAACTACTTCTATCCCGATTTGCCAAAAGGGTATCAAATAAGCCAGTTTGAAATTCCCATTGTAGAAAATGGAGAGCTTTTTATAAATATTAACAACAAAACCAAAAGAATAGGAATTACAAGAGCCCATCTTGAAGAGGATGCCGGCAAAAATATCCATCACGGAGATGAAAGCTACGTGGATTTAAACAGAGCTGGAACTCCGCTTTTAGAGATAGTAAGCGAGCCAGATATGAGAAGCGCAGAAGAAGCGGTTGAATATTTAAAAAAGCTTCACGCAATAGTTAGATATCTTGATATAAGCGATGCCAATATGCAGGAAGGCTCCTTTAGATGCGATGTAAATCTCTCAATCAGGCCAAAAGGTGATGAGAAATTTTATACAAGAGTTGAAATTAAAAACCTAAACTCTTTTAGGTTTATTCAAAAAGCTATTGAATATGAAGTTGAAAGACAAATAGAGGCTTGGGAAGATGGAATCTATGAAGAGGAGGTAGTGCAAGAGACAAGACTTTTTGACACAAAAACCTTCAAAACAAAAAGTATGAGAGGGAAAGAGGATAGCGCAGAATACAGATATTTTCCAGAACCTGATCTGCTTCCTGTAATTTTAACCAAAGAGATGCTTGAAAAAGGTAAAAATATCCCAGAACTTCCTGATGAAAAAAGAGAGAGATTTGTAAGAGAGTATAAAATAAAAGAGTATGACGCAAATGTCATCACTTCTTCAGTTGAGATGGCAAGATTTTTTGAAGATATGATACAAGAAGGGGCATCCCCAAAACTTTCGGTAAGCTGGCTTACAGTAGAGCTTATAGGAAGATTTAAAGGAGATACGACAATAGAAAACTCTCCGGTAGACTCCAAAAAATTGGCAAAACTCGTAAAAAGGATAGAAGATTCCACAATAAGCGCTAAAGCTGCCAAAGATGTTTTGGATTTCTTAATGGAAAACGATATTGAAGTGGATGAAGCGATAGATAAACTTGGAGTAAAACAGGTAAGCGATGATAGCGCTATTTTGGCAATGATAGATGAGATACTCTCTAAAAACAAAGATAAAGTAGAGGAGTATAAAAACGGAAAAGAGAAGCTTTTTGGCTTTTTTGTAGGACAGGTAATGAAAGCAAGCAAAGGAAGCGCAAATCCCAAAATCGTAAATAAACTTCTAAAAGAGAGACTGAGCACTTGAATCGTCTCGGCTCTTTCTTAATAAATTTAGCTTTTTATTTAGAAAACAGCTCCCGATATAAAAAAACAAAAGAGTTCTTCTATAATCTCTTAGAAAACGAACATTACAAATATAAAAAATATTTTGATTATGTAATGATAATCATAATCATAAGCTCTATTACGATTATCATCGAAGAGGTTAATCATCCTCTCTACTATTGGCTTAATGTTTACGATATCTATATAGTAACAACCATTTTTATAGTTGAATATATTTTAAGATTATGGGTATCGGACGATAGAAGAAGAATTATTATAGAAGAGTTTGAAAATTCCGTATTCTTAGAGACAAGATTTAATACTAAAAAAGTTTTAAAAAGAATATGGATTTCTATTAAAGATTATATACTCTCTCCTTTTTCAATAATAGATCTTTTAGCTATCCTTCCAGCCTACAGAGAGATTAGAATTTTAAGAATCTTTGTTTTATTCAGAGCTTTTAAAATATTTAGATACTCCAAAAATACGGTTCAGTTTTTGGAAGTGATAACAAGCAAAAGAACCGAGCTTACGATACTATTTTTGCTTGTTTTGTTTATTGTGTTTATAAGCGGAGTCAGCCTATACGTATTTGAGGCTAAAACAAATCCAAATGTTCACTCTCTTTTGGATTCCTTTTACTGGGCGTTTGTTACGATATCCACTGTGGGATACGGAGATATAACGCCAAAATCCACAGAAGCTAGAGTCTTTACGATAGCCATTATCTTATCTGGTCTTGGATTAATCTCCTTTTTTACTTCAATCATAGTCTCATCTTTTACGGAAAAGATAGATGAAATAAAAGAGGCAAAGGTATTAACAAAAGTAGATAGATTAAGTTATTACTATTTAATATGCGGTTACAGCCATCTTGCCGAACTTTTAGCCCAAAAACTAAAAAACGAGAAAAAAAATTTCCTAATTTTGGAAACAGATCCCAAAAAATTGGAACAGGCTCAAAAAAGAGGATATCTTTGCATTAAAGAGGACGCCTCTAAAAAGGAAGTTTTAGAAAAAATTCAATTAAAAGATAAAGTAAAAGCCGCTATCTGTCTTGCTCAAAATGATATTCATAATATTTTTATAGCATTAAATATAAGAAGCGTTTCAAAAAGCGTTCCTATAATTTCAAGAACTTTTAGCAAAAACTCTTACAAAAAATTGGAGCTTGCGGGAGTTGACTATATCGTCTCTCCCTATCAGACAGCCGGTTTGATAGCTTCAAAAATAATCACTCAGCCAATAGCGGTAGAAGCGATATCAGATATCCTGTCCAAAAAGAAAAACGCCGTATGCGATGAAGTGGAAGTTTTGAGAAACTCCTTTTTGGAAAACAAAACAATAGAAGATATAGAACTTAATAAATATAAACTGATTCTACTTGGAGTTAGAAGAATAGATGAGAAGGGGAAAAAATTTTATTTTAACCCCAAAGATAATTTTATATTGAAAGCCGGAGATCTTTTGATTATAATGGGATATAGCATCAGCGTATCGCACTTTAAATCTTTAGTTATAGAGAGCAGTCTAAGATATGCACGATTTAGAAAATAATATTCTTCTTATAGGTTACGGAAGATATGGAGAGAAAATTGCAAAATTCTTTGAAAAAAAAGATATTTACATAATAGAGATTTCTCAAAAAAATCTGCAAAGAGCAAGACAGGACGGATTTGAAAAACTATTTTTAATAGAGCTTGAAGATGATGAAGCTTTAAATCATATTTTATCTCAAAAAAACTTCTCACATATATTTTGCGCACTTGACGATGAGGAGGAGAATGTATTTTTCACAATAACGATAAAATCTTTTGATAAAAAAGTTAAAATAGTTGCTATTTGTGAATCAAAAGAGAGTGAGAGAAAACTCAAATTAGCTGGTGCTGATAAAGTTATAGATACAATGGAGGGAAGTGCAAGCAAAATATTTCATTTGATAGAAAAACCGGCCGTAATGGAGGCGATAGAGGAGATTTTGTTTGAAGATGAGGATATAGATATAAGAGAGATAGAGATTCCTCCAAACTCATTTTTAGAAAAAAAACATATAAAAGATATAAATCTAAAAAAGCTTTACAATCTAATTTTAATAGGTTTGATAGATAAAGAGAGAGGAGATAGTTTCGTATTTATCACAAAAGGAATAAACCATAAAATAGATGCCGGAGATATTTTGGTTATTATAGGATATAAAGAGGATATAAAAAGATTTATCAAAGATCTGAAGGAATCTGTATGAGCGTTGCAATTATAGGCGCCGGAAAATGGGGAGAGGCTTTAAGGTTTGCCCTCTCTTATGAAAAAAAAGAAGAAATTTTCATAACATCCCGAAAAAAAAGAGATATAGAAAATTTTATCCCCCTAAAAGAGGCTTTAAAAAAACCCTATCTTGTTTTTGTAATAGCCACGCAGGTTACAAGAGAGTGGCTAAAAAAAAATTACAGATATAAAAATGGGCAAAAAATACTTGTAGCATCAAAAGGAATAGATGCAAAGAGCCAGAAGTTTTTAAACGAGATATTTGAAGAGTATGTGCCAAAAGAGAATCTCTCTTTCCTAACAGGGCCCTCTTTTGCGGCTGAAGTTATGCAGGCTCTGCCAACAGCGGTGGTAATCAATTCAAGCTCTAAAGAGTGCGCAAACGAGTTTGCCTCGTTTTTTCCAAAATTTATGAAAACCTATATAAGCGATGATGTTATAGGAGCGGAAATTTGCGGAGCATACAAAAATGTAATAGCCATTGCAAGCGGAATTTGCGACGGGCTTGAGCTTGGAAATAACGCAAGAGCAAGCCTTATTGCAAGAGGACTTGTTGAGATGGAGAGATTTGGAAGAGAATTTAATGCAAAACAAGAGACATTTCTTGGATTAAGCGGAGCGGGAGATCTTTTTTTAACGGCAAGCAGTAGACTATCAAGAAACTATAGAGTCGGATATGCTTTGGCAAAAGGGAAAAGTTTAAAAGAGATTTTAGAAGAGCTAAAAGAGGTTGCAGAAGGAGTTCCCACAGCCGACGCGCTCATAAAAATAGCAAAAAAAAGAGATATATACACTCCTA